>CAYXCX010000006.1:0-22038 GCA_964463405.1 uncultured Clostridia bacterium | reverse complement strand
CTCGAGCCGGCGGTCCATGACCCCGTAAACAAGATAGCTGATGAAGCCGACGATAGGCATGACCACCGCCAGCAGGACCGGCGCCGAGACCGACTTGAGGCTGGCGGCGACGGGGGCGCTGATCATCAGCGCCAGCGCCGTGCCCATGCGGGCCAGGGCCAGCTGCAGGCCCATGGCCAGGGCCATCTCCTTGCCCTTGAACCATTTGACGATGAGCTTGGTGGTGGTGATGCCGGCCACTTCGACGCCGACGCCGAATATTGCGTAGCCCAGGCCGGCCAGGTAGACCTGCAGCGGCATGCCGCCGATGACGGGCACTCCCTGCAGCAGGGGGCGGGGGTCGAAGGCATGGGTGATGGCAAAGGACTTGAGCAGCCCCCCCAGGACCATCAGCAGGGTGGACATCAGCCCGGTGAAGCGCACTCCCATCTTGTCCAGGAGGATGCCGCCTAGCAGGAGCATGAACAGAAAGACGTTCAGCCAGCCGTAGGCGCTGGTGAAGAAGCCGTACTGGGTGCTCGTCCATTTCAGCTGCTGCTCGAGCATGGGCTTCAGGGGGGCCATGACGTCGGCCATGAAATAGCCGCAGAGCATGGCCAGGCTGGCCACGAACATGGCCGTCCAGCGGGCTTTGGGAGATTCGCGCAACGATTTCCTAAGGGCTTGGGTCATGAATTCCTCGCTTTCCGCCAGGCGCCGGGCCGAGGTCGCGCCGGCGCGGCGGCGGGCAATCGCATGGGCGTCCGGCCTATTTCGTGGGGACGGCTTGCGGCGCCGCCTCCGGCTTTTCAATGCTCAGCAGCTCGACCTCGAACACCAGCGTGGCGTGGGGGGCGATGGCCTGGCCCGCTCCCTGCTCCCCGTAGGCCAGGTTGCTGGGAAGGAAGATCTGGTACTTGGAGCCGACGGGCATCAGCTGCAGCGCCTCGGTCCAGCCCTTGATCACGCCCTTGAGCGGGAACACGGCGGGCTGGTTGCGCTTGTAGGAACTGTCGAACTCGCTGCCGTCCAGGAGGGTGCCGCGGTAGTGGACCTTGACCGTGTCGCTCTCCAGCGGGCGCGGGCCCTTGCCCTCGCTGATCACCCTGTACTGCAGGCCGCTGGGGGTGACTTTGACCCCGGGCTTCTGGGCGTTCTCCTTCAGGAACGCCTCCTCCTTGGCCTTGTTCTCGCTGCCCTGCGTCTGGCGGCGCGCCTGCTCGTCCTTCATCATCTGCTGCTGGTACTCGGACATCACCTTCTGGATCTCCTCGTCCGCGAGCAGGGGGGTGGCGGCCTGGCCGTCCTTGAAGCCCTGGAGCAGAACGTCGGCGTCGATGTCCATGTGGCGGGCCTTGAAGTTCTTGCCGATGTCGAGGCCGATGGCGTAGCTGACCTTTTTCTTTTGGCTGTCCAGGTCCTCTTTTTTCAGTTCCTTGGCCGCGTCGGCCTTCTGGCAGGCGAACAGCCCGAGCAGGAGAACGCTGAAGGCAAGGGAAAGGAATTTTTTCATTGTCGGCTCCTTGTTTGCGGAAGCGACACTATACCAAAAGCCCGCGACAAACACAACCCGGACCCGCTTTCCTTTCGTTCCCGCGCCCCTTCTAGTGCTTGAACTTGGCGATCAGGTATTCCAGGTACCGTGACTTCATCTGCCGGCTGGCCATGGCCTGCTTGACCGGCGGGAGCCTGAGGATGACCCCCAGGATGGCGGCCATGGCCCTGTGGTTCCACTGGGCGCGGACGTCGAAGATCAAGTGCTGCAGCTTGCCCCTCTCGATGGCCATGACCACGGCGCGGTGGGCGGAGTTCAAGGGCGTGATCACGCGCTGGGGACGCTGCGCCAGCGAGATGCACTTCATCGGGCAGGCGGCGGCGCAGACGCCGCAGCCCAGGCACAGCTCCGGATCCAGGCGGGCGATCTTCCGCTTCGGCTGCCGGGGGTCAATGGCCGCGACCAGCGCCAGCGCCTGCACCGGGCAGGCCTCGACGCACGTGCCGCAACCGCTGCAGCAGGCATCGTCGCTGACCGGCAGATAGTTGCTGGTTTGGACCGGATGCAGGAAACCGAAGCGGCGGGCGGCGATCATGGCCTCGCAGCAGCAGCCGCAACAGTTGCAGATGAAACTGACCGCTTCGCGCACGTTCTCGCCGAATTGCACCAAGCGCTGGCCGCGCGCCTGCTGCAGCAGGTCAAGGGCCTCGACGCCGTCGATGCGCCGGGCGATGCCGTGGCGCGCCAAAGCATCCGCCGTGTTGTGGAACGTCAGGCAGATCTCCCTGGCGGCGGCGCAGGCGCGGCCGAGATGCTCCATCTTGTGGCGGCAATAGCATATGCCCACGCTGATGTGGCGCGCGGCGCGGATGATCGCGGAGGCGCGCTCGTAATCGAGAACATGCAGGGAAATTTCCGCGCTCAGCTCCATCTCGTTCACGAACACCCTGCCCGGCCGCGTCTCGCCGCCAAAGAACAGCTGGCGGATGAAATCCTCCTCGACGTTGAGGTATTGGTGGAACAGCTTTGACAGCAGGGCCTGGTCGATGTCGCCGCGCAGGCGCATCAGCGAAAACTCGAAAAAGCCGGCCATCGGCGGCGGCAGGAAATAGACCGTCGCCCCGTCGCGGCCCCGGGCGTCGACCAGGAGGCCGCGTTCGGCCAGGGCATCGAGGATTCTCCTGGCCTCGGCCTCAGGCTTCTTCCAGATGCGAGCCGCCTTGCCGGCGGAGAACGGCTGGATGGGGATCTGCGCCACCAGCGCCGCCTCGACCTCGGAGAAAAGCAGCTCCAGGATGCGGTACAGCGTCTGCGACGGGGGGGCGCCCTGGGGGAAGCGATTGAGCCGGTCGACCAGCTTTGCGTATGCCGAGCGGGAAGTCAGGTGGGCCATGTCGTCCTCTGCCCTACAGTACCATGGCGCCGGTCAAGAAACAATTCCTGGCGCACAGGCCTGGCCGGCCGGACCTCTTCGTTTGACTATCGAAATGAAGTGTGCTAGCATGGCGCCACTTCATCTTGCGAGGAACAAGCACCATGTTAAAAGGCAAAGTCAAGTGGTTCGATGCGAAGAAGGGTTACGGCTTCATCCACGGAGAGGACGGCAAGGACATTTTCGTCCATCACACCGCCATTGTCTCCCAGGAAGGCTTCAAGACTTTGGAGGAGGGCCAGGAAGTCACCTTTGAAGTCATTCAGGAAGACAAGGGCCCCAAGGCCAGCAACGTCAAGGTAAGCGAGTAGCCCCCCGCCGCCGCCGCGGCGACCTCCCCCTGCCTGCGGCGCCGGCTGGCGGTCAACTTTCCCTCATTTTCTCCAGCTGGGACAGGAGCGCGCGCAGCTTGCCGCGCACCTGAGCCGCGTTCGCGGGCCCCAGCCGCAGCAGGTGCTTCTGCGCGGCGCTGAGCCCTTCCAGCGTCGGATCGGCCAGCGCATAGCTCAGCAGTTTCTTTTCCAGTTCCAGGTCTCCGGCCGCCGCCGGCGCCGCCAGCAGGTGCTCCGCGGCCTGGCGCAGCCGCCGGTCGAAACTGAGGCCGGGATAGCCGAGCTCGCGGAAAGCCTTTTCCAGGGTGGGGCGCAGCGTCCGGTACCAGGCGATCCAGGTCCGGTCGGGAATCGCCGTGAACGCCGCGGCCAGCGGTTCGTAGCGGCGATAGCTGCTCGGGTCGATCGTCAGCCTGCCGCCGCGATCGAGCGCCCGCAGCGGTTCGGCCGGGGAGAGGAAGGGGAGCATGGGGGCCGGGCTTTCGCCGCGGGCGACGCGGTCCACCGCGGCCACGACCGTGCGCACGATGCCTTTCTGCCCCAGCCCAGCGCGCAGGGCTTCGGGAAGTCCCGACTTGGCGACGAGTGCCCGCACCGCCTCGTCGCTGTTTTCCAGGTCCAGGTCCAGGGGGACGATTTCGGGATCATCCTCCGTCGCCTCGGCCAGCGGCGCCTTCGCCGCCGGCGCGGCGGGATCTTCCAGGAGGGCCGGCGCGGACGGCTCGGCCCGGGGAGCCAGGAAAAGGAAATACCCCAAGGCCAGGATCGCCGCGGCGGCGACGGCCATCACGATCCAGATGATCCGCTGGCTAGTCGGCATGGTGCACCTCGTTCGCGTCCGTTACGGCGCCATTTTAGTCCAGCGGCCGCCGGCTGTCAAAAGCGGCAGCGGGGCCAGGGCCGTGAACGCCACTTCGGCCATGGCCGCGTCGCCGGACACGGCGGCGGCCGCGGCCCGCACCAGCGGGTGGCGGCGGCGCAGCAGCAGCCGGCCGCCTCCGGTCCCAGTTCCGGGAAGCCAGGCTGCCGGTCCGAGCCAGCGCCCAGCGGTCATGGCCAGCTGAACTCCCTCCGGGGCCGCCCGTTTCAGCTCGCGGCACAAGCGCGTTTCCGCGGCGCTCCATTCCGCCTCGGCGAGGGGCCGCGGCCGCAAGAACACGGCGACCGCATGGCCTGCCAGCCCGGCCAGGGCAGCGGAGAGACGCTCGCCGAAATCCCGGGCCTGGAACGAGGCGGCAGGAGCGTCGAGTGGCACGCCCGCCTGGTTGACCAGGAAATCCCGCTGCCGCGCGGTCAGGCACAGCGCTTCCTGGCCGATCGGCAGCCGCATGGCAGGCCCGTCCGGCGGCAAGGCCAGCAGCCGCCCGCGCCCGGCGCGGCGGCGGACCTCCGCCAGGGCGATCGGCGGCAGCGGGCCGCAGCGGCGGAACGGGGCAAAGGAGGCGAAATCCCGTTCGTCGCCCGTGGCCTTGATCCTGTTGAATACCAGCTCCTCGATGCGGTCCTGGAAACGGGGCGGAAACGAGGCGTGGCGCTCGGCCAGCCAATGGTAGAGGTCTGCGGCGGCCGCGGCCAGCGCGGCCAGCTCGCCGGACCCGACCGGGCGGCGCGTTTCCAATGCGGCGTCGAAGACCAGGCCGCGGCAGGCGGAGCTCGTGAACAGCTGCCAGGGGATGCCCTGGTCCAGGAGCCAGATGCGGCAGACGTCGCCCGCCGCCGGCACGGCCACCTCGGCCCTCCCCGCCGCCAGGTCGAGCCTGCGTTTGACCAGCGTCCGCCGCAGGCGGGGCTTCCTGGCGATCAACCGGCCGTTGAGGAAGATCTCGGCTTCGGCGCCGGCGCAAAGCTCGGCGAGCAGTTTCTTCTCCATCTCCAGCGGCCCCGAACGGCGGGTCAAAACCACCCTCGTCCCTTGAGCGACGGCCGCCCGAGCGCCGGCGGCGAGCCGCTTGCCGCCGCGGACGAGCAGCGGGGGCCGGCTTTCGCGGCCGGGGCTGTCGATCCGGATCTCAACGGCGCCGGGCAGGAAAACCGCCAGCATCCCGATCCCCGGGGCTGCCGCCTGCTGGATGGCGGCGGTGGCCCGCTCCCTGGAAGACGGCGGGCATGACGCGTCCAGGGCGCAGGCGAGGGCGCTCCAGGAGGCGGGGTCGATCCAGGCGCCGTCGTCGGCCACAACCAGCCGCCGGCGTCGCGCCTCCACCGCCACCCGCCCGGCGCCGCGCCGCAGGGCCTCGCGCACCAGCTCGGCCGGCAGCTGGGCCGGGGTCGGGAACATGCTGGCGGCGAGCTTTTGCAGGTGGGCGTCGGCGTCGACAGAGAACAGGTCCATTTCGGCGGGGATCGATTCGTTCATGGCCTTCTCCGCAGCAGGCGCCGCGAGGCCCGGCGCAGCAGCGCCGGGCCGATCCCTGCTTGGCCATGGGCGTGGCGCAGCAGGCGCGCGGCCGCCAGCGCAGGCTTGGCGGCGTACAGCCTGGAGGCCTCGGCGTAGGCCGTCCCCTGCGGCGCCACGGCGATAAAGCGGCGCGGGAAGAAGAACGGAGGGGCTCTCAGGACGACCGGCAGGTCGACGCGCAGCATGTCGGCCGTCTCGAGCCCCGGCGCCAGCAGGAGCGGATGGCTCGGCCCGCCCCCTGCGAGGAACGGCAGCAGGCGGCGCCGGGAGAGCAGGAGGTTGACGCCGGCCAGCAGGCCTTCGGCCGGGGCCGGACGCAGCCGGCACAGCAGGTCGCTGTCGACCGCCCCCGGGAACAGAATTCCCAGCGCAGCGGCAAGCGGCTCGCCCAGGTCCAGGACGGCGGCGCCGTCTGCGGCCAGCGCCTGGGCCAGGGGATTGCGGTTGGCGGGGACGAACAGCCGCCCGCGGCGCATCAACTCCTGGGCGCGCTGCAGGGAGATGCGGCTGCCGCGCCTGGAGCGGTCCGGGCCTGCGGCAAGCAGGGGGAGTAGCGGGTGGCGCCGCAGCGGGCTGTCGTCGCCCCAGAGGCCGGGCTGCAGGAGAGACTGCCTGGCTGCCTGCAGCAGCGGGCCGACCGCTTCCCCGGCCGAATTCCCGGTCTGTGGCCGAGAACGGCGCTTGGCCGAGAAATGCGCCCAGGCCGCCAGCACGGCGAGCGTTGCGCCGAAAATGAGAAGCGCTGCGCTCGCGGCCCGAGGTGCAGCCGCGGCCGGCCCCGTTGCGGCGGGAACGGATCCGCCGCCAGCCGGGCCATTCCGGCCAACGGCCGCCGTGGCGTCGCTGGCCTTCCAGCCGCGATCGAAATACTCGGCCCAGGCATGGCGCCGGGGCCGCGCCAGGCCGTTGTCTCCGACCAGGCCGATGGCCAGCCGGGAGGGCAGGGCCATTTTCCTGAGCAGAAGGACCTGCAGGCCGTTGATCACGTCGCAGTCGCCGGCGCCGATCTCCAGCACCATGCCCAGCCAGTCGCCGCCGCCTTCCCGGAGGCGGGAGATCCGGGCGAGGCCCGGCGAATCATCGTATCTCAGCCGCGAGCTGGCGAGCCGCCGGGCCAAATTCGCCCTGGCGGGCGGCGACAGCCCCAGGGCGGACGCGGCTTCGGCTTGCAGGTCGGCCGGCAGGGAAGGCAAACCGGGCAGGGCAAGAAACAGGGACTCCTCCGCTGGCGAAAGGGTTTCGCGTTCCGCCTCCGGGCATAGGCGGTACGTCAGCACCCCTGCCCGGGGCAGGCGGGCCACCGCTTCTCCCTGGAGGGTCGCCGAAACGGGAAGCGCATCTTCCGCCTCCAGGCGCAGCGATCCGGGGACGACGCCCCATCCCGGCGGCTGCGGCAGAAAGATCTCCCCCGGCGGCGAGGCGAGCCGCGCTTCCAGTCCGTAGCCGGGAAGGCAGGGGAGCAGCGGCGGCGCCGTCCATTCCCGGCCCGCGCCGCGCACGAAACCCGATTCTCCGGTATAGGTTTCGGCGGCGAACAGGCGGAACAGAACCGGGATCCCCGGGGAATAGGAAAAAAGCGGCGGCGCCGCAGGCGGCGCCGCCGCGACCAGCGCTCCGCGGTAGGAGAGGGCGGCCGAGCCTGGGCCGGGCCAGGCCGCGGCCGGCCGGCGCGGACCCAGGGGGGCCAAGCGCAGGATCAAGGCCGCCAGGGGGGCCGCGATAAGCAGGGGAACGACCCAGCGCCAGCCAAGGCGGGGGATCCGGCTGGACGCCCGGCCGATTCGGTCCTTGAGCCGCTGCCAGCGGGTCCTGGGGAAGCTTCGCTCCAGCGCCCTCTCCAGCAGCCGGCGCAGGGCCGCCTCGGCCCGGCGCCGCACCAGGTCCAGGGCCCTGTTCTCCACGGCCAGGTTGCGGGAAAACGTCACGTCCAGGTGGTTGCCGTTGAGCAGGAAAACCGGGGCCAGCCCCGCCCCCACGTCGGCCTGGGCCGCGGCGGCGGCATGCAGGTGCGACATCTGGCTGAGCAGCGTTCCGCGCCAGACCGGCAGGCCGCGGGCATAGAGGCGCACCTCGGGCTCTGCGCCCAGCCCCACCGCCCCCTCCAGCGGGCCGCTGCGGAAGGAAAGGCTCAGGGGGCCGGGCAGGACCATCGGCTCGGTCAGGTTTTGGCCGGCGAAGAATACAGGCAGCGGCGACCCGCGCCGGTCGTTGCGGCGAAGGTAGCGGCAAAAGGAGCGCAGTCCCTCCTCCACCTGGCGCTGGAATTCGGCCTCGCTGGCGCAACGGCGGGGGCGGGAGAGCGAGACGACCGTGCCGGGCCGGTCAAGCCGGCAGGCGGCGGGCCTGGCGGTGAGTTCGGCATCCAGGCTGACCGCCCAGCCGCGGCGGCCGCGGCGCGACTGCAGGCCGATGCTCGACGGCCCGAAACGGAGGACGGTCCAGAAGCCGATGCCGTAACGGCCGGCCGCCGTCCGGTCGCCCGCCTTGTCCGAGGCGTAGAGGCGGAACAGGAAGCTCCTGGCGTGGCGCAGGGTCATGCCGCGGCCGTCGTCGGCGAAATCGATCGTCTCCGCTCCGTCGGCATCGACCCGGGCCGACACGCGCACCTGGCGCGCTCCAGCGTCGCGGCTGTTCTGCGCCAGCTCCCTGAGGAAAAACCAGGGATCGTCGCCGTAGGCTCGGGTCACGGACTCGGCCAAGCTGCGGAATTCACCCCCGCGCATGAGACGGGCAGGCGGGCTAGTAGAATTTTCTCACGCGCACCTCGATCCCCGCTTCAGAGCGAAGAAGTTCGGCCAAAAGCCGCGGGTCGGTGCCGGAGAAATGGTAGGGATACAGGATGCGCGGGCGAAACAGGCGGGCGGCCCGGGCCGCCATTTCCGGGGTCATGGTGTAGGGAAGATTCATGGGCAGGAAGGCGACGGCGACGTCCAGCAGGCCGGCCATCTCGGGGATGTCCTCGGTGTCGCCGGCGACATAAACGCGCAGGCCGGAAAAATCGATCACGTAGCCGTTGCCCTCGCCGCGGGGATGAAAGGGCTGGCCGTTTCCGCCCTGGTGCACGAGGTTGTACGCCGGGACCGCCCTGATGCCGACGCCGCCGATCTCAATTTTGTCGCCGTTCTTCATGACGGCGCTGCCAACGGGCAGGGGCTGGCAAAGGGGGGTGGCCACGACGCGCGTCGGCGGCAGGCTCAGGGCCGCGAGGGCCTGCGGGTCGAAATGGTCGCCGTGATGGTGGGTGAGCAGGATGCAGTCGGCCTTGGGCAGCGAGGAAAAATCGGCGCGCCGGCCGTCGGGATCCACATAGATGGCCCGGCCGGCGAATTGGAACAGCAGCGAAGCGTGGCCGATGAAGGTGATCTTCAGGTCGCCCTGAGGGGTGGCCAGGGTGTCGGCGGCAAAATCGGCCCCGGCGGTCAGCATGGCGGCCGCCAGCAAGAGGGGGGCAAAACCGAAGGTCTTTCGCATGTCATCCTCCTGTTCCTCCGGCGCCGAATCCCTGGCCGCCGCCGCCCCGGCCCGGCGCCAGGGCGCTATTTGCACCGCGCCCGGTATTGGCTCAGCTTGTCGCGGTGGCGCTGGTTTTCGGCCGCGAATTTCTGGTGCAGCTGGCGGGCCTCAACGCTGTCATCCTTGATCATCTCGTAGAACTTCCTCTTGGTCAGCGAGCCCTCGAGGTTGGCGGCGTAGGCCAGGGCCCCCTGCAGGGAGACCTCCTTGTCGAGCGCTTCGCGGATCTGGGTCTTGATGAAATTCATGGAGGTGCGCACGGCCTCGATGTTGAAGCGGTCGCGGTTGTATTCGAACTTGCCGGCCTTGATCTGCTCGATGGTCGAGCGCACCCATTCGACGTTCTTGCGCTCGTCGTCGGCCATGTCGATCCAGAAATCCTTGTGGTCGGGAAGTTTTTCGCTGTACACCCAGTAGAGTTCCATCACGGCGGAAACGTATTCGGCGATGAGCTCGATCTTGCTCACCTGGAATGAGGAAAGTTCCATGCCGCGCCTCCTTGGGGCCGCGCATCGGGTTCGCGAGCGTCTAAGATGTACCACAGCGGACGGGAAATTGCAATCGCCCGCTTTGACTTTGCCGCCCCGATTTGTTATAGAGGTGGCCGATGGCAAGCAAAAAGTGGCAAGGCTGGTGGCGGATCGCCGCCGGAATCGCGATCAGCCTGGCGTTCATCTTCCTGGCTTTGCGCAACGTCCAGCCGGCGGAAATGCTCGCGGCCTTCGGCCGGACCGACGGCCTCTTCCTGCCGCCGGCGCTGGCGGCGGTCCTGCTCGGGCTATTCCTGCGCGCCCTGCGCTGGCGCCTGCTGCTGCTGCCCCTCGGGCCGGCCGGCCTGCGGACGCTGTGCGCCTCGCTGAGCCTAGGCTACATGGCCAACACCTTCATGCCCGCCCACTTGGGCGAGTTCGTCCGCGCCTGGCATGCCGCCAGGAAAACCGGCATCCGCCCCGGCTCGGTGCTGGCCACCGTCGTCGTCGAGCGGGTCGTCGACGTGGCCTCGCTGCTGGCGCTGATGGCCGCGGCCCTATTGGTTTTCCCCTTCCCCTCCTGGGTGCGCCGCAGCGCCGCCATCCTGCTGTCCCTGGTCGTCGCGCTGGGCGTCCTGCTGGCGCTGCTGCGTGGGCAGCGGCGCCGCGCCCAGGCGGCCTGCTCCCGCCTCCTGCGCTTCCTGCCCGGTGCGGGGGCCGACCGCGCCGCGGCGGGGCTGGAGCAGTTCCTCTGCGGCTTGACGCCGTTGCGGCGCCGCGGCGATTACGCGGCCGTGGCCGGCCTGTCGCTGGCCATCTGGGCCTGCTACGCGCTGACCTTCCAGTTCCTGTTCCACGCCTTCGGCTTCGTCGCACGCTACCGGCTTCCCTGGAGCGCCGCCCTGGTGGTGCTGGTGGTGACCACCATCAGCGTGGTGGTCCCATCCTCGCCCGGGTACGTCGGGACGTTCCATTTCCTGTGCCAGCTCTCCCTGGGATTTTTCCAGGTTCCGCGGGGGCCGGCGCTTTCCTACGCGGTGGCCGCCCACGCTTTTTCGGTGCTGCCGCCCTTCCTGCTGGGCCTCTGGTTCCTGGGCCGGGAGCGGCTCAGCCTGAAATCGCTGCGCCGGGAGGGGAACGATGCTGCTGGCCGTTGACCTGGGCAACACCACGGTCGCTTCGGTCCTTTTCCGCGGGCGAAACATCGTTCGCCGCTCGCGCCTGGCCACGCCCCGGGCCTGGTCTCCGCGCGACTTGGAGGCCCTGCTGGCGCCGGCGCTCTCAGGCCCGGCCGCGGCGGCCATCGTTTCCTCGGTGGTGCCCAGGCTTGACCGGGGCCTGGCCGCCGCCCTGCGGCGGTCCTGCGGCCTGCGGCCGGTCTTCCTCGACTCGGCCACGAATACGGGATTGCCGCTGTGGATCGATCGGCCCGAGGAACTGGGCGCCGACCGCATCGCGGATTGCGTCGGGGCGCTGGCCCTTTTCCCGCCGCCGCTGATCGTCGTCGACTCGGGGACGGCCGTCACCTTGGACGGGGTCGACCGCCGCGGCCGCTACCGCGGCGGCTGCATCCTGCCGGGCATCGGCATCTCCATCCAGGCCCTGGCCGAACGCGCCGCCAGGCTGCGCCCGGTCGCCTTCGCCGTGCCGCGCCGGCCGCTGGCGAAGAACACGGCCGATGCCATCCGCGCCGGGGTGTTCCACGGCCATGTCGGGGCCCTTGAGCACCTGATCGCCCTCTATCGCCGCCGGCTGGGGCCGGACGCCAGGGTCGTGGCCACCGGCGGCATGCTGGGCAAATCCGGGATGCGCGGCCGGGTGCGCGGGATCGACGCCTGGGCCCCGGACCTGATCTTTGAAGGCCTGCGCCGCATCCATGAGCGGCTGGCGGGGGAGGAGACGTGAGCCCGGAACGCGGGGACTTCGACTTCGTCATCCGCGTCATCCAGCACCTGGAAGACCGTCACGGCATCCGCTTCTTCATCAGCAGCCGCGACTTCGACGTCCTGTACCGCTGGTGGGAGAAGGGGATTCCCGAGCCGTTGGTGCGCGACGCCATCGACCGCGTGGTCGAACGGGGCCGGCGCCGCGGCAATCCGCCGGCCCGTTTCGCGGCATTCGCCTACGAGGTGCGCAAGGCGCACCGCTCTTTCCAGGAACTCGGCGTCGGTCGCCCGCGCCCCGAGCCCGAAGACGCCCACGCCGCCCTTGACCGCTTCCTGGCCGCGCTGCCCGCCGAGCTGGAGTTCCTGCGCGGCGACTTCGCCCGCCTGCTCGCCGACCGGCGGCAGGAGCGGCCGATCGCCGCCCTGCCGCTGGAGGAGAAGCTCCTGGAGCGCTTCGGCGCCGACGAGCAGCTGAACGCCAAGACGGCCTGGTTCCTGGGGAACCTGGTCCCCGAACTGCGCCGGCCTGAAATCGAGCGCCGCTACCGGGTGAACTGCCTGTGGGCCAGGTTCGGCATACCCAGCCTGGAATAGGAAGGACGATCGTTACGCGTCACGCGTCACGACTGATCGCGTAGTTCCCTGGCCAGCCGTTCGCGCAAGCGATTGCCGCCCTGGCCGGCGTCGGGGCCGTACAGCGCGGCCAGGCGGCGCAGCAGCGCGTCCCGCCCGGTGCGGTCACCACGCGCTTTGAGCAGTTCCAGGCGCGTCCACAGGGCGGGCGGGTAGTCGGGGTTGAATTCGTCCAGGCGGGAGAGGGCCGCTTCGGCCTCGTCGCGCCTGCCGCGGCGCAGCAGGAATCCGGCGTATTCGTCGAGAAAGTAAGGGTAGTTGTAATAGGTGATCCAGAAGGAGAGCTGGGCTTTCAAGGCCAGCAGCCGGCGGTACAGGCCGTCGGCGCGCTGCGGGCTGCCCTCGGCCTCGGCCAGGCGCGCCTCCAGGTGCAGGGCGAACTTGAGGGCGGGATCGAAGTTGCCTTCGCCCAGGCGATAGGCGGCGCAGAGACGATGCAGCCACTCCAGGTCGCGGCGCGCCGCCGCCAGGTCGCCGCGGGCGGCGTGGCAAAGGCCTGAGAGCCAGTGGCTTTCGCCGCTGTGGTCGTGGATCGAGGAGGAGTCATGGCGGCGCAGGGCCTCGGCCAGCAGGACCAGGGCCGCGTCGTGCTCCCCCTCAAGGTGGCGGATGAAGGCCTGCTTGGCCAGGGCGTCGGCCTGGGCCTTGGGGTAGGCGGCGAGCCCGCGATAGGCGGCCAGGTGCTTTTCGGCCTGCGGATAGTCGGCGCGCAGGATGGCGATGTCGGCCAGCGTCAGGTAGGGCCAGTCCATGGAGGCGTCCAGGCTCACGGCGTAGATCTTGCTGTTTTCCGCCTGGGTGTAATCGCCCAGATAGAAATAGCCGTCGCCCAGCGAGTCGAAGGAGTTGGCGCTGCGGTCGATGTCGCGGTAGCGCTCGAAGCATTCGATCGCCCGGCGGTGGCTCCCCAGGTAGGAATAGCAGTAGCCCAGGTGGTTGAGGGCTGGCGCGTAGTCGCGGTCAAGGGCCAGGGCGGCCTGGTACTCGGGAATGGCGCTTTCGGCGTCGCCGCGGCGGAAATAGGCTTCGCCAAGCTCGTAGATCTTTTCCTTGTGAAAAGGGAACATCGCCTTGAGCCGGCCCAGGCATTCGACCTGCTCGCGGAAATCGAAAGCGAACTTGGCTTTCAGGGACCGCACTTTAAGGCTCAGCACCGGGCCGAAACCAGGGAGGCGCGGGGCCAGTTCGCGCACCCGGCGCAGCGCCTCGTTGGCGTCGCCGGTGTAGTCGGCGAGCAGCGCCAGGTAGTACCCGGCGGCCGGCACTCCGGCGCCGCTGCCCTCGGCCTGGAGCAGCAGGCGCCGGGCCGCGCCGAACTCCTTTTTGTCCCACAGGATCTTGCCCTGGTGGAACAGGTCGAAGGCCTGCCAGTCGCTTCCGTAGGCGCCGGCCAGCGCCACGGCGGCTTCCCGCAACTGGGGCTGGCCGGTGACCGCCTCGCGCACCCGCCGCGCCAGGTTGTCGACCTGGTCGCGAAGCAGCGAGTCCTTGCCCTTGCCGGGAATGAAGAAAGGCGGCTGGCCGTCGCCGCCGCCCGGGGCGGACAGCTCGGCCTCGATGTTGACCTTGTCGTCCACGCCGGTCAGCTGGCCGCGCAGCAGGCGGCGGATGCCGTATTTGGGCGGCGGCTGGACCGCGGCGTCACCCTCCAGTTCGCGCAGTACCGATTCGCTGAGCGCCTTGAACTCCGGCGCTTGGTTCAGCGCTTCCTGGAGCAGGAAATCGATCTCCTCGCCCAGGCGGGGATCGGAGGTGCGGTTTTCAAAGGGAAAAACCAGGACATGCTCGACCGGCGCGGGAGGCGGGGCCGGGGAAGCGGCCGGGCGCAGGAGCAGCCAGGCGGCGCCTGCGGCCGCCAAGAGCAGCGGCAGCGCCGCCAGCCTGGCGAAGCGGCGCGAGCGGCCGCTGCGCAGCGCTTCGGTCGAGGCCTTCAGCCGCTTCAGCCGGTTCACCATGGCGCTGAGGTGCTCGTCGCTCGCCGGGGGCGCGGCGGCCTCGTCCAGCATCCGCTCGCGCTCGCGGGCGCCGATCACCTCGGTATCGCCGCGGCCGGGAACCGGCCCGGGATGGGGCAGATCGCTTGCGGCCGCATCCAGCGCCCGGCGGATTTCGCCGAAATCGGCGAAGCGCCGGCCGCGCTCCTTGTGCAGGCAGCGCTCCACCACGGCCCGCAGCGACTCTGGCAGCGGGCGGCTGAAGCGCGGCTCGCGGTGCAGGATGTTGTAGAGCGTGACGATGTTCTCGTCGTCGGAGAACGGGTTGCGGTTCTCGATCATCTCGAAGAGCACCACGCCGAAGGAGAACACGTCGCTGCGGCTGTCCAGCTTCAGCCCCTTGGCCTGCTCGGGCGACATGTAGGAAACGGTCCCCATGATGACCCCTTTCTCGGTGAGGTCGCGCCCGTCGCGGCCGGAGTCCTCCGCGTCTTCCTTTTCGTCGCACAGCTTGGCCAGGCCGAAGTCGAGGATCTTGACCTGGCCGCTGCGGTCGATCATGATGTTGCCGGGCTTGATGTCGCGGTGGACGATGCCGCGCCCCTGGGCCGCGGCCAGGGCGTCGGCCACCTGGCCGGCGATCTGCAGGACCTGGTCCAGGGTGAGGGGCTTCATCTTCATGAGCTGGTCGAGGGTGACGCCGTCGATGAACTGCATGACGATGAACTCGCGGCCATCCTCCTCGGCGATCTCGTAGATGGTGCAGATGTTCGCATGCTCCAGGCGCGAGGCGGCCCGGGCCTCGCGCTGGAAGCGCGCCCGCGAGTCGCATTCGCCCAGCACGCCGGGGCGGACGCTCTTGACCGCCACCTTGCGCCCCAGCCTGACGTCCTCGGCCAGCAGGATCTCGCCCATCCCCCCCCTGCCCAGCGAGCGGAGCACGCGGAAGCGGCCGTTCAGGATCGTCTGTCCCGGCTTTGGCTCAGCCTCCAGCCGGGCTCCGCATTCCTTGCAGGAAAGTGCGGCGGAGTCGTTGCCGCCGCCGCAGGCAGGGCATTTCATGGGAAGATAGTAGCAAAAAGAGCCCTAAGCAGCAAGAAGCTATATGATCTCTTAGTGTTAGTGTTAGTGTTAGTGTTGGTGTTGGCAAAACAAGGGAACTGAACCCGTCCGAACTACAGGTGATAACGGTAGTGGCGGGCAATGAACAATCGATTGCGATTCGGAACGGCCTTAGCCGAACAAGTGCCTGCTGGGTTCGAACACAAGGCATAAGTATAAAGAACAGGCATTACTCTTGCTTTGCGCTTACTAGTTTATGCCTTGGGGCCTTGAGATAGTTCGTTCAAATGTTTAGTTCGATGAGTTTCTTACTAACACTAACACTAACACTAACACTAAGAGTTGTTTTGGCTTCTTGCCGCTTTGGCGGCATTTTGTTAAAATCCATCCATGATTCGGATCTTCAGTGGAAAGTCCGAGAGCGCTGCAATCCTGTCCTTGTGCATTCTTGCCATGCTGGCGTCCGCCTGCGGCGGCCCGAGCGAAGAGGAGCGGGTGGCCGCGGTCTTTGCCGACATGGCCGAGCGGGTGGAGAAGCGGGACGCCGAGGGGCTGATCGGCCACCTGGCCGCGCAGTACGTCGATTTCCAGGGGCGCGACCGCGCCGCCACCCGGGAGATGGCCGCGGGCTACTTCGGCCGCTATCGCGGCATCAAGGTCAAGCTCCTCTCATCGCGGGCCGTGCTGGAGGATGGGCGAGCGACGGCTCAGGTAGAGGTTTCGCTCTTCAGCGGCGTGGCCTCGGCCCTGCGCAAGGCGGTCGGCTTCGACGGCGAGAACTACCGGCTCTCGTGCTCCCTGGTCAGGGAGGGGAGCTGGAAAGTCAGCGAAGCCGGATGGGAATACGTCCCGGTCTCCGGACTGTTCCCGGAATCGCTCCGGGCGCTGCGGGAGCTGTTTCCCGATGCCTGAGCGCTCCCGGCGCCGCAGGGCGGCCCAGGCGCCGCCCCTGCGCGGCAAGCAGGGGATTCTGGCGGCGGTCAACGCTTTCCGCGCCGGGCGGGTGATCCTCAGCGCCTTCGAGCTCGGCCTCTTCAGCCTGATCGGCGACGGCAGGCGCGACGCCGCGGAATTGGCGCGCCAGGCCGGAGCCGATCCCCGCGCCTGCGAACGGCTGCTCAACGCCCTGTGCGCCATGGGACTTCTCCGCAAGGCCGGCGGCCGCTTCGCCAACGCGCCCCTGGCGCGGCGCTGCCTGGTGGCCGGGCGTCCGGAGTACCTGGCCGGGCTGGGGCACCGCGTGGCCCAGTGGCGGAGCTGGGCCGCGCTGACCGAGGCGGTGCGCCGGGGAACGGCGCCGGCCGTCAGGTCGGCCGCCCGGGGCGACGAGGCGAGGCGCCGCGCCTTCATCGCCGCCATGCACGAGCGCGCCCGCCTGCAGGCGCCGCGCATCGCGGCCCGCCTCGACCTGTCCCGCGCCCGCCGCTGCCTGGACATCGGCGGCGGCTCCGGCGCCTTTGCCATGGCCCTGTGCCGCGCCAGGCCCGGCCTGCGCGTCACCCTGTTTGACCTGCCCGAGATCATCCCCCTCGCGCGCGAGTATGTCGCGCGCGGGCGGCTGCTGGGGCGGATCGATTTCCTGGCCGGCGACTTTCGCCGCGGCGGGTTCGGCTCCGGCTACGACCTGGCGCTGCTCTCGGCCATCGTGCACATGAACGGCGCCGGCCAGAACCGCAGGCTGATCGCCCGCGCCGCGGCCGCGCTGGCGCCGGGCGGCCAGCTCGTGATCCAGGATTTCATCATGGACCCCAGCCGCACCCGGCCGGCGGCCGGAGCTTTCTTCGCCCTGAACATGCTGGTGTCGACGCGAAGCGGCGACGCCTACACCGCCGGCGAGATCGCCTCCTGGATGCGCGCCGCCGGCCTGCGCAAAATCACGCGCGTCCCGACGCCGTACGACGCCTCGCTGCTTGTCGGCCGCAAGCCCTGAAGGAGGATCATGCCCAAGCTGCAGTTCATCGTGTTCCTGGCCGTGGTGCTGTGCGTCTACGCCGCCATGCACGTGTTCGTGTACTGGCGCGTCGCCACAGGCCTTTCCGTGGCGCCGGGGCAGCGCCTGGCCCTGAAATGGGGCCTGGCCGCCGCCGCCCTGCTGTTTTTCGCCGGCGAAGTGCTCAGCCGTTTGCATTGGACCCGGGCGGTCCTGTGCATTGGCTCGATCTGGCTCGGCATCCTCTCGATCGCCCTGGCCGTCTTCCTGCTGGAGACGGTCCTCTCGCTCCTGCTGCCGCAGGGGCGGCGTATCGCGGTCCTGGCCGGGCTGGCGCTGGTACTGCTGGCCGGAGTTTTTTCGCTGGTCAACGCCGCCCTGGGACCGGCCGTGCTCGAGAAAGCGGTAGCGCTGCGCAACCTGCCCCCGGAGCTGGACGGCTTCGCCATCGTCCACCTCTCCGACCTGCACGCCGGCAACCTGACCTCGATGACAAAGCTGCGGCGCATCGTGGCCAAAACCAACGCCCTGGAGCCCGATCTGATCTGCGTAACCGGCGACACCCTGGACGGCGAGGTGGGGCGCGACGGCAAATACTGCGCCGTGCTGGGCGGGCTGCGGGCCCGCCACGGCGTGGTCGCCGTCACCGGCAACCACGAGTTCTACGCCGGCATCGACAAGTTCGAGGAGCTGGCCCGCTGCAGCCACTGGCGGCTGCTGCGCAACCAGTCGTGGGTCGCCGGCGGCCTGGCCATCGCCGGCCTGGAGGACGAAACCGCCGCGCGCATGCAGCGGCCGGGCCCCGACCTGGACCGCGCCCTTGCGGGACTGCCGCCCGGCCTGCCCATCGTCCTGCTCTACCACCAGCCCAAGCTTTTCGCCGAGGCCGCCCGCCGCGGCGTCGTCCTGCAGCTTTCCGGGCACACCCACGCCGGCCAGCTGCCGCCCATGGACCTGATCGTCTACCTGACCTACCGCTACCCGGCCGGGCTGTACCGCCTTGGCGAAGCCTTCATCCACACCTCGCCGGGGACCAGCACCTGGGGGCCGCCGATGCGCTTCCTTTCGCGCTCGCAGATCGTCAAGATAATTTTGAAAACTGCCAAAAATGAATAGCAAGGTTCCAGGCACCATGCACCAAGTTCCACGTTAGCAAGGGCTGAGTTTTACTGAAAAACGGTTTTTAACTTCGTAGATGGTGCGTGGTACATGGAACCTGAAAATGTCAGTTTGTTGAGATATTGCGCTGGGCTTCTGCGATCAAGGCGTCGATGCGCCGACGCTCGCCCTCAGGAAGCTTGTCCCGGGCGGCGGCGCGATATTTTTGAAGATAGCCCAGGGCCTCGCTGGCCCGTCCCGCCTCGAGCAGGGTGATGCCCAGGTTGAGCAGGGCCGGGGCGAAATCGGGCTTGACGGCGAGGGTGCTGCCCCAGGCCGCGATCGCCTCGGCGGTGCGGCCGCCGCGGCTGTAGACGATCCCCAGGCCGTTGCCCGCCGAAAGCAGGGCCGGGTCGACCCGCAGCGCCGCCAGGAAATGCTCCTCGGCCAGCTTCAGGTCGGCCCGGCCGCCGTCGCGGGCGAAGCGGGCCAGGCGGGCGCCGCCGGCGTGGCTCAGCAGGATGGCGTTTTTCGGGTCGAGCTCCAGGGCCCGGGCGTAGCTGCCCAGCGCCTTGTCGAGCATCCCCCCCTGGTAATAGGCGATGCCCAGATAATGGAACTTGTCGGGATCGAAATCCTCCCTGGCCGCGCACGGCTCCAGTATGGCGACGGCGCGCCGCCAGTCGCCTTCCAGGGCCAGGACCACTCCCAGGCGGGTCATGAGCTGCAGGTTGTCGCGGTTCTTCTCAAGCCCCTGCTCCAGGACCCGGATCGCCTCCCGGTTTTGCCCCTGCTTGTGCAGCATGTAGCCCAGGTGGTCCCAGGCCTGGACGAAGCCGGGGCTGGCGGCGATGACCTCGCGCAGGATCGTTGCGGCGGCGGGGAAATCGCCACGCTGGTACTCGCGCACGGCGACCAGCATGCGCGTCTGCAGCGGCAGCAGCGTCTTCAGGTCATCCGCCTCGCCGTAGCCGCGCCGGCGCGGCCCGGAGCGGCTTTCGGACAGATAGCCCAGCGATTCCAGGCGCCGGCGCTCGTCGGCGTCCAGGCGGGAGCTGCGCCCGGGCGCCTGCATGTTTTTCAGCCGGGCCATCAGGCCCTGCAGGTCGCGCCGCAGCCCGCCGATGTCGGCGCCGGCGGCCAGGTTGCGCTCCTCGTTCATGTCGGCGGCCAGGTCGTAGACCTCGGGAATGGGCAGGTCGATGAACTTGCTGTCGTTGCGGATCATGCCGCGCAGCGGCGCCCAGTCGCGGTTCAGGTGCGGGGTGAGCGACTCGAAATAGATGGCGGGCGAGCGCCGCTTGCCGGCGGCCGCGATGCCGAGGAGCGATTCGCCCTGCAGGCCGGACGGCGGTTTGAACGCCAGGGCGGCGCACACGGTGGGCAGGATGTCGGCGTGGCAAACGTTGCCGGCGAAGGTTCCCGGCCGGCGGCCGGGCAGGTGCACGAACAGCGGCACGTGGAGGGTGTTGTTGTAGGCGAAATACGAATGGGTGTCCTCGCCCTTCTCGCCAAGCGCCTCGCCGTGGTCAGAGGTGAACACGACCAGGGTACGCTCCAGCAGGCGCCGTTCGCGCAGGAAATCGAACAGGAGGCCGAGCTGGCGGTCGACGTGGGCCGCTTCCCCGGAGTAGGGGTCGGAGGCGTATTCCTCCCGCAGGGGCGGGGGGGGCTGGTAGGGGTGGTGGGGATCGAACAGGTGGATCCAGGCGAACCATTTGCCGGTCCGGGCCTTGAGCCAGGCCATGGCCGGGGCGACGACCTTTTCCGCAGGCCGCTCCACGAAGAGGAATTCATTCTCGCCGCGGCCGCCCAAATCGTCGTCGTACAGGTCGAAGCCCCGGTCGAGGCCGAAGCGCGAGTCGAGGGGAAAGGCGGCGATGAAGGCGGCGGTTTCATAGCCGCGCCCCTTGAGCAGGGTGGCCAGGGTCGGGAAGCGGCCATCGAGGCGGAATCCCGAATTGTCGCTGATGCCGTGGCCGAGCGGCGTGACGCCGGTCAGGATGTTGGCGTGGGATGGCAGGGTGACCGGGTTGTGGGCGAAGGCGCGGGTGAAGACAAGCGAGCGGGCAGCCAGGGCGTCGAGGTTCGGCGTGCGCGCGTGGCGGGGATCGAGGAACCCGACCCGGTCGTAGCGCAGTGTGTCGACGGTGACCAGCAGCACGTTCAGGGGCCGGCGGGCCTGGTTGTTCTTGCCCGAGCACGAGAGCAGGGACAGGGCCAGCAGGCAGGCGAAGGAGACTTTGGCGAGCATGTGAGGGATTATACCATTATGGAAAAGCCGCGAAAGTAAAAAGGAAAAAGTAAGAAGGCAAAAGTTGAAGAATAGCGCAGTTCGGATACGTTCCATTCCCTGGCTTTCCTAACACTAACACTATCACTAACACTAAGAAATCGTTAAGTTCTTTGTTCCTATCGCCCGACGATGGCGACGATGAAGTAATTGCCGGGCAGGCCCTGGGACTGGGGATAGAACGCGTGGATGCCGAGCGAACGGACCGTCTTGCTCTCCGCGATCATCCGCGCCACATCCTCGGGGATCTTCTCCAGGACGGAGGTCCTGTAAACGCTGAAGAGGCGATGGGGGCTCTTCTCCCAGCGCGGCTTGTCCGGGGAGCGGTGATAGGCCAGGGCGACTTGCCTGGCGGACCAATCCAGGCCCGAGCTCCGGGTGAAAGGCGACAACGTCTTCAGGGAGGCGAAGATCCTGTCCTCCGGGGATTCGTTGCCCGCGAGCCCCGCGCAAAGATCGGGGAACAGGACCAGGGTTACGGCATACGCGCCGCCGGGATAAACAGAATTGCGGGAAAAGGCTGTTCCCTGGCACCAGGCGAGGGCGGCCTGCTCGCGCAGCCTGAGCAGGAGCTGGAGGAATCCCGTCTCTGCTTCGGTGAATCCCAGGCTGACGACGGTGGCGGCGCCATAGGCTTCGGGCGGATCGGCCGGCGGGACGCCGTTGAGGAACGCCAGCGACCTGAGGCGGCAGTATTCGCGCACGGCGGCGAATTCGCCGCTGTTCAGCATGGTCCGGTCGCGGAGGCGGCCGGCGATCCTCTCGTCCATTCTCGCTTCCATCTCCTCGGCAGGCAGCGGATCGTATAGGCGGGCGAACTCCTGGGTGGCGTAATAGGTATCGCCGCTCTTCGCGATGCCGACTCCCAGGTGGCTGAATTCTCGTTCCAGGATGTTCTCCCGGTGGCTGGGGCTGGCCAGCAGCGCCTCGTGAAAGAAGCGCAGGACGAAGGTTTCGCTGCGGGCCACGTTCTCGCCGATCTTGGAATAGGGGATGGCGGCGGCCGCTGCCCTGCTTTCCAATCTGGGGTAGCCGGGGAAGTCGTGGCCCAGGCGGCCGGCGGCGATCATTCTGCCGCAGTGCTCCCGGGCCACGGCGCGCAGCCGCGGGTCGAAGGCCAGGGCGGGGAGCCCATGGCGGACGCGCTCCTCGTTGACCAGCGCCTGGAGCCTGTCCTCCATCTGCTCCGGGCTGAGCCCCAGGTCCTCCACCTGGGATTCGTCGCGGCTGATACCTGGAACGCCTGGGGCAGCCAGGCAAGCCAGCAACAGTAAAAATAAAGCCGCGCGCATCATGGAAGAAATATTGTATTATTAATGCTTGGCGAGGTCAAAGGCGACAACGGTTGCCGACCGGTCTTGCCTTGGCGGCGGGGTTGGAATAAAATGGAACATCGAGGTGAACGGATGAAGCGTAAAGCATTGGCTTTGTTTCTGCTGGCCGCGGCGGCGCTGCTGGCGGCCGGCAAGGGGCTGGTGGTCCAGGTGCTGCGCTCGAGCCTCCTGTCCAAGCCAGACTTCCTTTCCTCCAGCCTGGCCGGCCTGCAGCGCGGCGACAAGCTCGAGCTGATCGAGGCCCAGGGC
>CAYXCX010000005.1:10209-25865 GCA_964463405.1 uncultured Clostridia bacterium | reverse complement strand
GCGAGATCGCCGGCCTGAACGTCACGCGCATCATCAACGAGCCGACGGCGGCCCTGATCGCCTACGGCCAGAAGATCAAGAAGAACGGGCTGTACGCCGTCTACGACCTGGGCGGCGGCACGTTCGACATCTCCATCGTCGAGGTCAACGGCGACATCTACAAGGTCGTCTCCACCTTGGGCGACACGTTCCTGGGCGGCGGCGATTTCGACGCCCAGATCTGCGACTGGATCTTCCATGAGGTCGAGCGCGAGACCACCGTCGACCTGCGCGACCGCAAGGACGTGGTGCAGCGGGTGATCCAGATGGCGGAAAAGGCCAAGATCGAGCTCTCCTTCGACCAGGAGACGCTGATCTCGATTCCCTACCTGCACCATTTCGCCGACGGCTCCAACTTCCACTTCCAGAAAAAGCTCACCCGCTCGCAGCTGGAGGGCAGCACCGTCGGCTTCATCGAGCGCACCCTGGAACTGGTGCGCAAATCGCTGGACGACATCCGCGTCAAGCCCGAACAGATCGAGCGCATCGTCCTGGTCGGCGGCCAGAGCCGCATGCCGCTGATCTTTCAGATGCTGAACCAGTTCTTCGGCCGCCCCCCCGACATCCAGATCAACCCCGAGGAAGCGGTGTCCCAGGGCGCGGCGCTGCAGGCGGAGATCATCAAGGGCAAGGTGCGCGACCTGCTGCTGCTCGACGTCACGCCGCTGTCGCTGGGGGTGGAGACCAAGGGCGACAGCTTCACCAGGATCATCGAGCGCAATTCCACCATCCCGACCAAGAAATCGATGGTCTTCACCACCATCACCGACAACCAGACGACGGTCAAGATCCACGTGCTGCAGGGCGAGCGCTCCACCGCCTCCGGGAACAAGTCGCTGGGCTACTTCAACCTGGTGGGCATCCCGCAGTCGCTGCGCGGCATTCCCCAGATCGAGGTCTCCTTCGAGATCGACGCCAACGGCATCGTCCGCGTCTCGGCGCAGGACAAGGCGACCAACCTCACCCAAAGCATGAAGGTCCAGCCGGCGAGCGGCCTCTCGCCGGAGGAGATCGAGCACATCGTCCAGGAGGCCAAGAAGTTCGAGGAGCAGGACAGGGTGGAGCTGCGCCTCTCCAAGGCCAAGCTGCAGCTGACCGAGGAGCTGGAGACGGTCAAGTTCTACTACCAGCGCTTCATCGACAAGCTCAGCGCCCACGACGGGGCCGAGATCGATTCGCTGATCGGCCGCAGCGAGAAGGCCCTGGAGGGCAAGGACGTCGACCTGCTGGAGGGCCTGCTGCAGAAGGTGAAAAACTACCGCACCATGATCAACAGCATCCTCACCGCCGAGTTTTCCAAGTAGCCGGACATGGGCAAAAAGGACTATTACCAGGTGCTGGGCGTCGCCCGCGACGCCGGCGCCGACGAGATCAAGAAAGCCTACCGCAAGCTGGCCCTACAGCACCACCCTGACCGCAACCGCGACAACCCCCAGGCGGAGGAGAAATTCAAGGAGGCCTCGGAAGCCTACTCGGTCCTGGGCAACAGCGAGAAGCGGCAGGTGTACGACCGCTACGGGCACGAGGGGCTGCGCGCTGGCGGCGGCGGCAATGACTTCGGCTTCTTCTCCGACTCGATCTTCTCCGACTTCACCGACATCCTCGGCGACATGTTCGGCTTCGGCGGCTCCTTTTCCGCGGGCCGGCCGCGGCGCGGGCCGCGCAAGGGCGGCGACCTGGGGCTGGAGGTGACGCTCACCCTCGAGGAATCCTACCTCGGCGTCGAGAAGGAGATCGAGGTGGAGCGCGAACGCAACTGTGACTCCTGCGACGGCTCGGGCAGCGAGCCCGGGCACGACCCCGAGACCTGCCGCAAGTGCGGCGGCAGCCGCAGCGTCCGCGTCAGCCAGGGCTTTTTCGCCATGGCCACGGCCTGCCCCGGCTGCCGCGGCGCCGGCAAGGTCGTCAGCCATCCCTGCCGCGCCTGTCGCGGCAGCGGCCGCAGGCGCGAGGCCAAGAAGATCAAGGTCCCCTTCCCGGCCGGCATCGACGAGGGCAACCGCCTGCGCGTGGCCGGCGAAGGCGAGGGCGGCCGCCAGGGCGGCTCTCCCGGCGACCTGTACCTCCAGGTGCGCGTCCAGCCCGACGCGCGCTTCCAGCGCCACGGCCAGGACCTGGTGCTGCAGCTGACGGTCAGCTTTTCCCAGGCGGCCCTCGGCGACCAGGTCACCATCCAGACGTTCACCGGCAGCGAGCGGATCAAGATTCCGCCCGCCACGCAGAGCGGCCAGGTGCTCAAGATCAAGAACAAGGGCTTTCCCCAGGTCAACCGCTGGAGCCGCGGCGATTTGCTGATCCAGGTCCAGGTGCAGACCCCGCTCAGCCTGACGCGCCAGGAAGCCGAGCTGTTCAAGAAGCTGCGCGAGATCGAGGCGGGCAAGGGCCAAGCCCGCGCCGAGAACGACCGGGTCCACTGATGGCCGAGCGCCGTTTCTTTTGCGAGGACGATCCGGCCGACGGCCAGCTGGCCATCGAGGGCGACGAGTTCCACCACATCGTCCACGTCATGCGCCACCGTGCCGGCGACGAGCTGGAGATCGTCAACGGCCGCGGCCGCCTGCTGCGCGGGCGCATCGCCGCCGTTTCCGCTTCCGCTTTGCGCCTCGACGTCTCCGCCAGCGAGGAGCATCCCCGCCCGCAGCCGCGGGTGATCGTCGCCCCGTCGTTGACCCGCGGCCACGCCATGAACTGGCTCGTCGAGAAGCTCTGCGAAATGGCGGTCGACGAAGTGCGGCCGCTCGTGTGCGAACGCACCGACGTCTCCTGGAGCCCCGCGCAGCTGCGCCGCTGGGACAAGCTGGCCGCCCAGGCGCTGAAGGTCAACCGCCGAACCTGGCTCACGCGCGTCTGTCCGCCGGCGACGCCGCGGGACCTGGCCGCCGCCGTCGGCGGCCTGCCGGTGCGCGTCCTGCTCGACATCGACGCGACCGCCCGCCTGGAGCGGGGCGCCGCCCGCCCGGCGCTGGCCGTGGTCGGCCCGCCCGGGGACTTCACCCCGGCCGAGAAGGAGCTTTTCCGCCAGGCCGGCTTCCGACCGGCCCGGATCAACGACGCCATCCTCAAGACCGAGACGGCGGCGCTGGCGGTCGCCGCCATCCTGCAAAATGATTGAGCTGAAAGGGCAGATCGGCAAGTACAAGATCCTGCGCAAGCTGGGCAGTGGCGGCTTCGGCACCGTCTACCTGGCCGAGGACACCATCCTCAAGTGCCAGCGGGCGCTGAAGATCCCGCACCGCACCGGCTCCCAGGCCGACAAGCTGCTGCAGGAGTCGGTGCTGCAGACCCGCCTTCTCGACCACCCGCACATCGTCAAGCTGCTGACCGTCGATTTTGTCGACCACATCCTGGTCATGGTCATGGAGTTCATCGAGGGGACCGACCTGGAGAAAATCCTCGACCAGTCCAGCGCGCTGTCGGTCCAGAAAGCGCTGAAATACTTCAAGCAGATCCTGTCGGCGCTGGCCTTCGCCCACCAGAAGTCTGTGGTCCACCGCGACATCCGCCCCTCCAACATCCTGATCAACCTCGACGACGACGTCAAGGTCGCCGATTTCGGCACCTCGACCCTGCTGCAGGCGAAGCAGTTCGCCACCACCAAGATCGGCTCGCCCCCCTACATGGCGCCGGAACAATTCGAAGGCAAGGCCGTTTTCGCCTCCGACCTCTATTCGGCCGGGAGCCTTTTCTACGAGATGGTGACCGGCTTTCCCCCGGTGGTGCTGGCCAATCCCATGGAGATCTACAAGCGCGCCAAGGCCGGGCTGTTCACGCCGCTGGCGCAGAAAAACCCGGCCGTGCCGCCCGAGCTGAACCGGGTGGTCATGAAGACCCTGGCGCCCGACCTCAAGGAGCGCTACGCCCAGGCGCCCGACGTGCTGAACGACCTGGAGCGCCTGGGCCACCGCGACCGGGACTACAGCAGCGAGTTGAAGGACATCCAGAAGCGCATCCAGGCCCGCGAGAGCCGCAGCGATGCCGTCTGCTGGAACTGCCGCAAGGCCATGGGCCGGCGCGCCAAGACCTGCCCCTACTGCGGCGAAGAGCAGTAGCCCGCGGCGGTTGCGGCCGCCGCTTGATTCGTCGGCCGTTTGCGGCGATAATGCGAAGAGGAGCCAGCCATGGAGCGCGAAGAACTGTATCGCCGGATCAGCGTCGGCAACGAAAAAAAAATGGTGCTGCTTGTGCTCGACGGCCTGGGCGGCCTGCCCCGCGACGGCCGCACCGAGCTGGAGACGGCGCGCACGCCCAACCTCGACCTGCTGGCCGCCGAGAGCGAGCTGGGCCTCAGCCACCCCGTCGCTCCGGGCATCACCCCGGGCAGCGGCCCGGCCCACCTGTCGCTCTTCGGCTACGACCCGCTGCAGTACGAGATCGGCCGCGGCATCCTCGAGGCGCTGGGCGTGGGCATCGAGGTGGGCCCGCGCTCGCTGGCCGTGCGCGGCAATTTCGCCACGCTGGAGAACGGCCTGGTCCGCGACCGCCGCGCCGGGCGCATCGCCAGCGAAAAAAACCGCGAGCTCGTCGCCTTCCTGAACGGGCGCATCCGCGCCGTCGAGGACGTGGACGTTCGCCTTTTCCCCGGCGAGGAGCACCGCTTCGTCCTGCTCCTGACCGGCGACGGCCTGGACGACAGGCTGAGCGACGCCGATCCCGAGGCCGTGGACGCCCCGCTCAAGTACGCCCAGGCCAAGGACCCGGCCGCCGAGAAAACGGCGCGCGTCGTCAACCGCTTCATCGACCTGCTCACTACCGAACTGTCCGGGAAGCTTCCCGCCAACACCTGCCTGCTGCGCGGCTTCGCCAAGTATCCGGCCATTCCCTCGCTGCGGGAGCTGTTCAAGCTGCGGGCGGCGGCCATCGCCGTCTACCCGATGTACAAGGGCCTGGCGCAACTGGTGGGCATGGAGATCCTGGAGACCGGGCGCACGATCCAGGACCAGCTGGCCACGCTGAAGGCGCGCTTCGCGGAATTCGATTTCTTCTTCGTGCACGTCAAGAAGACCGATTCCTACGGCGAGGACGGGGATTTCGCCCGCAAGGTGGGGGTGATCGAGGAGTTCGACCGCTGGCTTCCCGAGATCCTCGAGCTCACCCCCGACGTGCTGGCGGTCACCGGCGACCACTCCACCCCGGCGGTGATGAAGGGCCACTCCTGGCACCCCAATCCGCTGCTGCTCAAATCGCCCTTCCAGCGGCGCCAGCCCGGCGAGGCGGCGGTTCTCGACGCCTACGCCTGCGGGGCTCCGGGAGCCGAGCCCTCTTGCGGCAAGGTCAGCGTCCGCGCGCCGGCGGCCAAGTTCGGCGAGGCGGCCTGCGCCCGCGGCGTTTTGGGCCAGATACGGGCCATGGACGTTCTGCCGCTGATGATGGCCAACGCCCTGAAGTTCAAAAAGTTCGGGGCCTGAGGCCATGCCCTATCGCGCTCTTCAAGTCGGCGATCTCGAGACCAACTGCTATCTTTTTCACGAAGAGCGCGGGCGCGACTGTCTGGTCATCGATCCCGGAGCCGAGGGGGAGCGGATCGCCGAATGGATCGCCGAAGCCGGCCTGCTGCCCCGGGCCTTGGTCCTGACCCATGGTCACCCCGACCACTTTGGTGCCGCCGCCTTGCTGATGCGCCGCTTCGCCGTCCCGCTCTGGCTCCATGCCGCCGACGAGCAGGCCCTGCGTTCGCCGGCCGGCCGCGAACTGGCCGCCCTGTTCGCCGTCGAGCTCCCGCCCGGGGCGGGGCGGCTGCTGGCGGAGGGCGACCGCGTCGTTGCCGGCGCCCTGGAGCTCGAGGTCTTGCACAGCCCGGGCCATTCCCCGGGCTCCATCCTGCTGTTGGGCCAGGGGCTGCTCTTTTCCGGCGACACCCTGTTCCGCGGCGACGTGGGGCGCACCGACCTGCCCGGCGGCTCGGAGGCGGAGCTGCGCCGCTCGCTGGAGCGGATCAAGGCCCTGCCGCCGGACACGATCGTCCTTCCCGGGCATGGCCCCGGCAGCGTCCTGGGGCAGGAGCTGGCCGAGAATCCCTACCTCTGATGGCTCCCGCGCCGTCTCCCCTGGAGCAATTCCTGCAGCACGCCGAGTTCGAGAAGGGGCTGGCCGCCAACACCATCCTGTCCTATCGCCAAGAATTAGACAAGTTTTTTTCCTTCCTGCAGCGGCGGGGGCAGGACTGCCTGCGCCTGGGCGAGCAGGACATCCTCGATTTCGTCCGCCGCGAGGGGAAGAAGGGCGGAGCCGTTTCTTCCCAGGCCCACCTGATCTCGGTGCTCAAGAGCTTTTACCGCTTCCTGCTGCGCGATGAACTGGTGGGCGAGAGCCCGGCGGCCGCCGTGGCCCCGCCCAAGAAGTGGGCCCGCCTGCCCAAGTACCTGACCCTGGAAGAGGTGACGCGGCTGCTGGAAGCGCCCGACCCGACGACGGTCCTCGGTTGCCGCGATCAGGCCGTCCTGGAACTGATGTACGCCACCGGGCTGCGCATTTCCGAGACGGCCGGACTGAAGGCGGCCGATGTCTTCCTGGACGAGGGCTTCCTGCGCGTGCGCGGCAAGGGGGGCAGGGAGCGGGTCATCCCCTTCAGCGCAACCGCCCGCGCCTCGCTCCTGGCGTACCTGGACGCGAGCCGTCCGGCGCTGGCCCGCGGCGCCGACCCGGGCTTCCTCTTTGTCAACCGCGCCGGGGCCGCCTTCAGCCGCCAGGGGCTGTGGAAGATGATCAAGGGCTACGGCGCCAAGGTGGGCCTGGCCGCGAGGCTGACCCCGCACGTGCTGCGCCACTCGTTCGCCACCCACCTGGTGGAAAAGGGGGCCGACTTGCGCTCGGTGCAGATGCTTCTGGGCCATGCCTCGATCGGCACCACCGAAATCTATACCCACCTGGCCAAGGACCAGCTGAAGCGCATATACGACCGCCATCACCCGCGCGCAAAGAAAGGCGGGGCAGGATAGGATCGCGGGGCCCGGGGCCCCCGTTCCTTGGCTGTCAGAACTTGAAATACAGGGTGAGATACGCGTACAAGTCGGCGGCGGACCTTTCCCCGTTCTCGGGCTTGTCATAAAAGACGTACTTGAGGTTGGGGATGACCTTCACGTTCTCGCGCGGCGACCAGCCGAGGCCGGCCAGCACCACGTTGGCGATCTCGTTGTCGGCCATGGGGATATAGTCGATGCGGCTGCCGCTGGGATTGGGATCGAGGAGGCGGTCGAAGCGCCCGACCAGCTCCAGCTTGGGATTGAGCTTGCCGACGGCGAACAGCGAGATGAATCTCAAGTTTTCGCTGTAGCCGCCGTAGTCGGCGTGGCGGGAAGCGGAATTGAGCCCGGCCCGGCCCCAGTCGCCCTGGACGCCGGCGAAGGCCTGCAGGATGCTGACCGAGCTGCCCAGGCCGGTGTCGGTGAAGTCGGCGTACAATTCGAGGAACAGGGCCGCCGTAGGCTTGAAATTGAGGCGGCCATAGACCGCCTTGCCGCGGTTGGTCTCCGACTTGAGGCCGGCGCCGTTGCCGGCGACCAGCGTGTAGGTCCATTTGCCCTTGGCGTCGATCGGGCCCTTCAGGCCGACGCCGAACTCGCGGGAATTGCCGAACTTGAACAGGTCGACGGGGGTCTTTTCCATGGGCCGGTATCCCCAGTATTCGTCGAGGTTGTCGAAAAGCGGGGTGCCGATCAGCCCCAGCATCAGGGTGTGCCTTCCCAGCTTGTGGGCAAGATAGGCGTCCTTGACGAAGGGGACGAGAGCGGTCGAGGTCTTGAAGTCGCCGGGGCTGTTCGCTTCCAGGCGGAAGCGCATGGCGAACCGGTCGCTGAGGGCGTTGTCATAAGTGAAGTATATGCGGCGCAGCCAGAAGCCGTTGGCTTTTTCGACGGCCTCGTCATGGTGCCCGAGCACGTAGTGATAGTCCCCGAACACCAGGCCGGAGAACTTGCCCTCGCCGCGCAGGCCGGCGGCACAAACGGCCAGGGCGATGATGGCCAGTAACAAAATTGCGTGGTTGCGTTTCATGGCATCCTCCTGATGGCGTCGCCGCGGGTCAGCGGCCGATCCTGGCCAGCGCCGCCTCGATCTTGTCGGCCGAAAGGCCGATGTAGCCGGCCTCGGAGACGAACTTCTGGCCGTCCTGCAGAATCCAGCGCAGGAAGGCCTTGACCAGCTCCTTGCCGGGCCGCCCCTTGCAGACCAGGTAGAGGTCGCGGGCCGGCGGGCTGGGGTAGCGGCCCGCGGCGATGGCGGACATGATCGCGTTGCGGTCGCCGTAGAAGTTCTCCGCGGCGTCTAGCCTGCCGTCGCCGTTCCAATCTATGGGCAGCACGACGGTTCCGGCCATGGGCTTCAGGGAGGTGGCGTCATAGGCGTAGTTGACGTTGTTGAAGCCGACGCCAAGGGCGTCCTTGCGCACGGCGTCGTTCAGACCCGGGTCGCCGAACACGCCGATGCCCAGCAGGTCCTCCTGCTTCTTGCCCAGGAACAGGGCCCAGGTCTCGGCGGCGCCGCAGGAGTCCGAGCGGGTGTAGACGTGGACCTGGGGGCCGCCCTTGCCCCCGAGCAGTTCGTTCCAGGCCGGCGGTTCCTCCTGCAGCCACAGGCGGGCCAGGGCGGAGCGCTGGATCCCCTTTTTCATTATCTCGGCCAGCAGCGGGTTGGCGCGGTTGATGACCGGGACCACCGCGTCCTTGGTGACCGGCACGAACCATGCCCCCTTCTGGACCTCGGCCGGGTAGATTTCGCGCGAGACCATGCCGACGTCGACCATGCCGGCCAGCGTGTCGGCGACTCCCTTGCCGGCCCCGCCGGCCGAGATGTCGATGCGGACGCCGGGATGGAGGCGGCGGAACTCCTCCGACCATTTCACCACCATGGGGTAGAGGGCCCAGGCCCCGGAAACGGTGATCGTCCCCTTCAGGGCTGCCGCCTCCCTGCCTTGCGCCGGAAGCGCCCGGCCGCAGAAAAAGGCAAGCAGGAAGAGGAGCAGGGCCGCGGTGATTGTTTTTTTCATGATATGCCTCCTTAGCCGAAAGGCCAGTAAAAAATGTGGGCTACAATCATAGTACAATAATAGCGCAAATAAAAACCCTTGTCAACATTTTTTTCCATAAGCCCGGTCCAATGTGGCCTGGGAGGCGCGATTGTATTTCACCGGAAAATGGTCTACAATGGCCGCGAGGAGTCCATGGAGCATACCCTGGCCATCATCAAGCCCGACGCCGTCGAGCGCCAATTGGTCGGGGTGATCCTGTCTGAGATGGAAATGAACCGCTTCGCCATCCGCGCCATCCGCACCCTGCGCCTGCGCGTGGAACAGGCCGCCCTCTTCTACCGCGAGCACCTGGGCAAGCCGTTCTACGAAAGCCTGCTGGCCTACATGTCCTCGGGGCCGATCTTCCCCATCGTCCTGGAGCGGGAGGGGGCCATCGAGCAATGGCGGCGGCTGATGGGTCCGACCGATCCCGCCAAGGCGGGTCCGCTCACCCTGCGCCGGCGCTTCGCCATCGACATTCAGCGCAACAGCGTCCACGGGGCCGACTCGCCGGCGACAGCCGTTCGCGAGATCGATTTCTTTTTCGGAGAGGGGGCATGAAGAGTTTTCAGATACGCAGCAAGATGATTGACGGCGTGGCGGTCCTGTACCTGAAGGGGCACCTCGACGCCCACCAGGTGGGGCGCTTCGAGAAAGAGCTCGTGCGCCTGATCCGCGAAAGCCACGTCAACATCCTGGTCAACGGCCAGGATTTGAACTACATCACGTCGGCCGGCATGGGCATCATCATGGGCTATATCGACGAAGTCCGCGAAAAAGGGGGCGACATCAAGCTGTGCGCGCTGAATGAGCGGGTGCACGAGACCTTCGACCTGGTGGGCTTCACCGAGATCTACGATTTTTCCGCCGACGAGCAGGCCGCCATTGAAAAATTCAAGCGCCTTTCCCGCCAAGCCTGATTTCGCAGTCACCATCCTGTCGCAGACCCAGCTGTTGAAGATGGTGGTCGAGCTGACGCGGCACGTGGCCACCCTGGCGCAGTTCCCCCTGCGCGATGCCCAGAAGATTTCCCTGGCCATCGACGAGGCGGTCACCAACGTCATCAAGCATTCCTACGGCAACCGCCGGGGCCGCCAGATCGGCCTCGAGTATTACCTGGCCGAGGCCGGCCTGCGCATCCGCGTCCTCTACAGCGGCCTGGCTCCCGACATCTCCGACGCGGAGGTGAATCTAGGCCGCATGATCAAGAAGAAAAAAAAGGGCGGCCTGGGCGTCAAGCTGATGAAGACCATCATGGATTCGGTCGCCTATTCCAGCCAGGACGGCCAGAACGTCTGCGAGCTGATCAAGTGGCGGACAACGAAGTGAAGCGGCTGCAGCGCGAGCTGCAGTTCCGCAAGCTGCAATTGAACTCCATCCACGAACTCTCCTCGGCCATGCAGACCCAGTTCGACGTCGACCACGTGATGCGCATCTTTTTCTCTTCGCTCATGGCGCCCCTGGGCCTGTCGCGCACCTTTTTCTACGACCGCCGCCACGACCTGCTGCGCAAGCGCGGCTTCACCCTGGGCGAGAACGAGGCGCCGCTGCTGAAGCAGAAGCTGGGCCGCGCCCTGGGCGGCCGCGGCCGGGTCGAGGTCGACGCGCTGCCGCCGGCTCTGGAGGGGCTGAAAAAGCTGCTGCAGGCGCGGGGCATCGCCACCCTGCTCAACATCTCCGAGGTCCGCCGCCGCCCGGCCGTCCTCGGCTTGGGCCGCAAGTTCAACCGCCTGGATCTGCAGGCCGAGGATTTTGAATTCGCCGCCATCCTGTCGCGATTCATGATGGTCGAGCTGGACAACATCCGCTACCTGGCGCAAATCGTCGAGAAGCGCAAGCTGGAGCACGAAATGAAGATCGCCCGCTCCATCCAGCTTTCGCTCCTGCCCCAGGCGCTGCCGCCGCTGCGCCACTACGAGCTGGCGGTCCTGTACGAGCCGATCCAGGAGGTCGGCGGCGATTACTACGACATTCTCAAGAAGCGCAAGAACGTCCAGCCGCTGGCCCTGGCCGATGTCGAGGGCAAGGGGCTGGCCGCCGCCCTGCTGGCCGCATCCTGCCAGGCCGTCTTCCACTCCATGAACGAGCTGTACCTGTACAAGCCGGCCGTCTTCGTCGCCAAGGCCAACGCCTTCATCCACGAGATCACCCGCGGCAGCCGCTTCATCACCCTGTTCTGGATGCTGCTCAACGACGAAACGCCGGCAGTGAGCTTCGTCAACGCCGGGCACAGCGCGCCGTTTCTGGTCGGCGCCCGCACGCTGCGCCGGCTCGATGCCGGCGGGCTGCTGCTGGGGTTCGCCGCCGACAGCGTCTACCAGGAGCAGACGCTGAAGCTGGAGGCGGGGGACGTGATCTGCGCCTTCACCGACGGCGTGTTCGAGGCCCGGAACGCTGCGGGCGAGGAGTTCGGCGAGCGGGCCATCGGCGACTTCCTCCAGGCGCACCGTCACCTGGGGGCCAGGGAGCTGGGCGACGCGCTCTACCGGCGCCTCAAGAATTTCATGGGCAAGGAAAAATTCCGCGACGACGCCACCATCCTGGTGGTCAAGGTGCGCAAACAGGGGGACTCATGAACACGGTCGTGCTGGGCCTGCAATGGGGGGACGAGGGCAAGGGCAAGGCCATCGATTACCTGGCCGGGAATTTTGCCGCGGTGGTCCGCTTCCAGGGCGGGCACAACGCCGGTCATACGGTGTTTTACCGGGGCGAAAAGGTCGTCCTGCACGTGCTGCCCTCGGGCATCTTCTATCCCGGCTGCCTGGCGGTGATCGCCCACGGCGTTGTGGTCGAGCCCCTGCAATTGGTCGAGGAGGTGCGCCACGCCCGCTCGCTGGGGCTCACGCTGGAAAACCTGGCCCTGAGCGCCGCGGCGCCGCTGATCCTGCCCTTCCACCAGCAGCTGGACGTGGTGTTTGAGGATTCCCGCTACCAGCGCATTGGCACCACCCGCCGCGGCATCGGCCCGGCCTACGAGGACGTCGTCGGCCGCCGCGCCCTGTTCGTCGGCGACCTGCTCGATGAGAAGGGCTTCCGGGCCAAGATCGCCCCGCTGGCCGAGTATTACAACCGCCTGTTCGCCGCCTGGGGCCACCCGGCCGCGGACAGCCAGGCGGCGGTCGCCGCCTACCTGGAGGCCGGCGAGTTCCTGCGCCCCCATGTCGCCGATACGACCGCCCTGCTGCGCCAGGCCCTGCGCGACCGCAAGCCGATCCTGTTCGAGGGGGCGCAGGGAAGCCTGCTCGACATCCACCTGGGCACCTACCCCTTCGTCACCTCCTCCAACACCACCATCGCCGGGGTCTTCTCCGGAACCGGCCTGTCGCCCAAGGCGGTCGACCGGGTGATCGGCATCTCCAAGGCCTACGCCACCCGCGTCGGCGAGGGCCCCTTTCCCAGCGAGCTCAAGGATGCGAGCGGCGAGCGCCTGCGCCTTCTGGGCAACGAGTACGGCGCCACCACCGGCCGGCCGCGCCGCGTGGGCTGGCTCGACCTGGTGGCCCTGAAGCACGCCGTCGAGATCAACGGCGTCGACCGGCTCTTCCTCACCAAGCTGGACGTCCTGGACGAGCTGGAGGAGATCCAGGCGGCGACTGCCTATGAGCTCGACGGAGGCCGCGGCACCACTTTTCCCAACCATGCCGCCGCCCTGGCCCGCGTCAGGCCGGTCTACCGCCGCTTCCCCGGCTGGCGCCAGCCGCTGGGAAACATGCGCCGCCTGGAAGAATTGCCCAAGGCGGCCCGGGCCTACCTCGATTTCGTCGCCGAATTCGTCGGCGCGCCCATCGGCTATTTGTCGATCGGCAGCGGGCGCGAGCAGACCATCGCCGTCCAAGAGTAACGCGACTTGGCTCACGGCTTACGGCGTATGGCCCGAAAAACACCCTTTTAAAACCCTTCGGTTCCACATTCGGATTGGTTTCGGCAGCATGCTGAACTTCAAGCAGTGGTCTTATTCTTCCTTATAATCGGCTTATCGCCGTTCTGGCCTATGCACAAGTATTAGAACTCGATCAGGCTAGATGCATCATAAGTGCCGACATATATAAGGCGGCTTTTGCCGTCCGCCGTATGCCTCAAAAAAACAATTTAAAAAAATTGAAAAAAACTATACCGCAACGGCACGCAACCGCCGATAATTTGCGCGGGGAAACGGGTTACTTCTTTTTGGCCTTGGGTTTTGCCTTGGCCTTTTTGGCGGCCTCTGCCTTGCTCGTGCGCTTCATGTCCATGGCGTGCGCTTTCTTGTAGTCCTGGATGTCCTTGAAGCGCCCCTTGGCATCGCGCACGGCGTACAGCTTCTTCCCCTTCGAGCTCCTCATGACCGTTCTTTTGACTGGCATGCGACCTCCGTTGGCAACCAAATAACACACGGGCCGGCGGATGTCAAACAAAATCGCGAATCAGGATTGCGCCCCGAAAAGAATCCTGCTGCAATACCCGGGCGAAACTGCTCAGCCCTGGAAGCGGTCCAGGGCGAGCAGCAGCAGCCCGGCGGCGCGCTCGAGCTTGGCGGCCTCGATAACGTAGGCCAGGCGCACCTCGTCCTTGCCGCGGCCCGGGGTCTTGTAGAAGCCCTCGCCCGGGGCGAGCATCACCGTCTCGCCGTTGTCGTGGAACTCGTTGAGCAGCCAGCGGGCGAAGATCTCTCCGTCCTGGATCGGCAGCTTGGCCATGATGTAGAAGGCTCCCTCGGGCTTGTGCAGCACGATGCGCGGGTGCGACTGCAGGGCCGAGCACAGGATGTCGCGGCGCTTCTGGTACTCGGCCATGACGCTGTCGAAATAGTCGTGGGGCAGCTCGTAGGCGCCGATGGCGCCGACCTGCTCTAGCGTGGGCGGGCAGAGGCGGGCCTGGGCGAACTTGGTGATGCCCTTCATCACCTCCTCGTTGCGCGACATGACGGCGCCGATGCGGGCGCCGCAGGCCGAGTAGCGCTTGGAGATGGAGTCGACCACAATGACCCGGTCCTCCAGCCCCTCCAGCTGCAGGACGCTGAAGTGGGCCTTGCCGTCGTAGGTGAACTCCTTGTAAACCTCGTCGGCGATCAGGAACAGGTCGTGCTTTTTGGCGAACTCGCCGATGGCCTTGAGCTCGTCCGCGGTGTAGACGGTGCCGGTGGGGTTGTTCGGGGAGCACAGGAGGACGGCGCGGGTGCGCGGCCCGAGCTTCTGTTCGAACTCGGCGATCGGCGGCAAGTGAAAGCCGTCCTCGGCCTTGGCTGTCACCGGCACGATCTTGAGGCCGCACTGCGAGGCGTAGCCGCTGTAGTTGGTGTAAAACGGCTCGGAGACGATGATCTCGTCGCCGGGATCGCCCACGGCGTTGAAGGCGAAGGAGATGGCCTCGCTGCCGCCGGTGGCGATGACGATATTCTTCACCTCCAGCTTGATCTGGAAGTACTCGAAGTAGCGGATCATGGCGGTCTTGAGCGCCTCGAGGCCGTCGGAAGGCCCGTAGGAGAGGACCTTTTCCTTGTAGGCGACGATGCGCTCCATGAAGGCCGGCGGGGTGGGGATGTCGGGCTGGCCGATGTTCAGGTGGTAGACGGTGCGCCCGGCCTTCTTGGCCGCGTTGGCCAGGGCGGTGAGCTTGCGGATCGGCGATTCCTGTATGTGCTGCGCGCGCTGCGAGATGGTCATGGAGCCTCCTCAGATGGTAGAGACGAATTATATGCTCATTTCAGTAGGAATTCAATGAACCGAGGCTCCCCTCCTCCCTCTGCCTTTCCCTTGAGAATTTTGTGATATATTTATGTCAATGAACGATCATGTGGCCAAGCCCTGGATCCTGGAGCGGCAGCTGGACGAGCTCAAGAGCGAGCTCGCCGCCGCCGGCTTCCGCCCCTTCGTCGCCCGCCAGGTCTTCCAGTGGGTTTATCAGAAGAACAACCAGGTCCCGGCCTCCTGGAGCAACGTCGCCAGGGCCGGGAGGGAAAGGCTGGCCGCCATGTACGACTGGGACGCGAGGCCGGTGCTCGACCGCCGTGGCGACGAGCAGGGAACGCGCAAGCTGCTGATCGGCCTGGCCGACGGCAACGAGGTGGAGACGGTCCTGATCCCGGAAAAGGGCCGCTACACCCTCTGTCTTTCCAGCCAGGCCGGCTGCCCGCTGGCCTGCGCCTTCTGCGCCACCGGCGGCATGGGCTTCCGCCGCAACCTGAGCGCCGGCGAGATCGTCACCCAGGTCCTTTCCCTGAAAAAAGAGCTGGGCGCGTATGCCGGGCGGCTGAATCTGGTGTTCATGGGCATGGGCGAGCCCCTGCTGAATTATGACAACGTGGCCCGGGCATTGCGCCTGATCATGGAGCCCGACGGCGTGAACGTCTCGCCGAGGCACGTCACGGTGTCGACGGCCGGCATCCTGGAAAATCTGCGCCGGCTGGAGCGCGACTTCCCGCAGGTGAAGATCGCCTTTTCGCTCAATGCGCCCGATCCGCGCCTGCGCGCCGAACTCATGCCCGTCTCACGTAAGGAGGGGCTGGAGGCGTTCCTGGATTATTTCCGCGGGCACAAGCGCCGGCAGCGCGTCACCTTCGAGTACGTGCTGCTCGCCGGCGTCAACGACTCGCCGGCCCAGGCGCGGCAGGTCGCCGGGCTGCTGCGCGGCATCCCGG
>CAYXCX010000005.1:5504-10199 GCA_964463405.1 uncultured Clostridia bacterium | reverse complement strand
ATAGGCGCTGAAGGGCATCCCGGCCAAGATCAACCTCATACCCTACAACGCCAGCCCCAGCCTGCCGTTCAGCCGCCCCGGCCAGGACGACGTCGAAAAGTTCCGCGCCGTGCTGCTGGAAAGAGGGCTGACCGTGGTCACGCGCTGGTCCAAGGGCGAGGAGATCCGCTCGGCCTGCGGCCAGCTGGCCGGCGCCCGGGGGGAAGGCTGTTGATTTTTGCCCGGTTCGCATATATAATGGAATCTCAAGGATCGGATGAAATCAAGACTCCAAAAACTCAAGGGCACCTGTGTCGGCATCGCCGGTTGTGGCGGCCTGGGCTCGAACTGCGCCGCGGCCCTGGTCCGCGCCGGCGTCGGCCGCCTGGTCATCGCCGACTTCGACGTGGTGACCCGCGAGAACCTCGACCGCCAGTACTACTTCCTGGACCAGGTCGGGCAAAAAAAGGTGGCGGCCCTGCGCGACAACCTGCTGCGCATCAACCCCGAGGTCGTGGTCGAAACCCACGACCTGCGCCTCGGCCCTGACGAGATCGTCCACCTGTTCAAGGACTGCCGGGTGATCGTCGAGGCCTTTGATGTCGCCGACCAGAAGCGGATGATCATCGAGGCCGTCAGCGAGCACTTCCCCGACAAGTTCATCGTCGCCGGCTCGGGACTGGCCGGCTACGGCGGCAACAACGAGCTGCGCACCCGCCGGCTGGGCAGCCTGTTCATCTGCGGCGACGAGACGAGCGAGGTTTCCGACGAATTGCCGCCGCTGGCCCCGCGCGTGGCGGCGGTGGCGGCGCTGCAGGCCAACCAGGTGCTGGAGATCGTCCTGGACGACCTGGAGCCGAGCCGCGGCGACGACGTCTGGGACGAGTGAGCGGGGCAAAGATGAAGATTACCCTGAACAACAGCGAGGTCAGCCTGGCGGGAGAGTCGTTCAGCATCCGCGAGCTGCTGGCGCTGAGCAAGTTCACCTTCCCGATGATCGTGGTCAAGGTCAACGGCCGCCTGGTCAGGAAAGAGGATTACGAGCGTGTCTTCGTCGGCGACGGCGACGTGGTCGAGGCCATCCACCTGATCAGCGGCGGCTGACAGAAACTCCAATGATCTATCGTGACGCGTAACGCGTGACAAGTAGCCGCATTGAAACGAGCAAACGAAGTGTGTGAAATGTAACTGCTCTTAAATGAAGCCGGTCAAAAACGATTAATAGATGCTTTCACGGCTTATCGTAGCGATTGAAAGGCAGCCTTCCGGGATCGAATTATTCAATAAATTGCAGAGGGCATTGTTTGGCATTCTCTCATCACGCGTCACGCGTTACGCGTCACGATAGTTCGAAATCAATTTCGCGTGAGTTCCTGGAACTTTCTCCAGCGTGATATGAAGAAGGCTTCCACGTCTTTTTCTTTATAAGGCCGACCGAGGAACGTGTGCTTGCAACCCATGTAGGCGGCGCACTCGAACGGCTTGGCCTGGTGGACGCGGCAGGCCCCCTCGGGGCTGAGAAAGACGCAGCGCCCGTTTTCGCCGGCATAGTAATCGGGGACGAGCGAGCCGGGCGGCGCCAGGAAGCGCCGGCCCTTGATCTTGGCCGGCGCCAGGAAGCGGACGCGGCCGGAGCTGTCCGGAACGATCACCAGGTATTCCTTCTTGAGTTCGTCCTCGCCGATGCCCAGCAGGGCGGAAATCCGCCTCAGGTCGGCCGGCACCAGCCGGCCGGGATCGCGGCGGCAGGCGCTGACGCACTGGTCGCAGGCGCAGGCCTCCACCTCATCCCTCCCGGGCGGCGTCGGGATTGAGCCCGCGGCTGAGCTTCAGGATCACGTCCAGCTGGCGCTCGGCCGCCTCCTCGCCGCGGCGGATGATCGCCGCCGGCCGGTAGAACTCGAACATGCGGAAGCCGGAGGTGTCGACATGGATGGTGGCGTCGGGGGCGTCGACCCGCAGGCGGGCCAAGACCAGCTTTTCCTGCATGGTCTCGATGGCGGCCAGCGTGGTCTCGATCAGGTTGGGCTCGCGGCCGGAGCCGCCGCTGAGCAGCGTGCGGCGGAAGAACTCGTCGAGGCGGGCGATCAGCGGCTTTTCCCGCGCCGGCCCGGGATCTGCCCGCCCCCGCTCCTCCAGGGGCGAGATGACGTTGACGGCTATGGTGAAGCCGGCGCCCTTGCGCTTGAGCACGTCGACCGGCACCGGGTTGACCAGGCCGCCGTCGACCAGGAAGCGGCCTTCCAGGGCGACCGGCTTGAAGATGAGCGGCACCGAGATGGAGGCGCGGACGGCGCGGGCCAGGCCGCCGCGGTCCAGGACCACCTCGCTGCCGCGGCGGATGTCGGTGGCGGTGCAGAAAAAGGGCAGGGGCAGCGCCTCGATCGCCGCCTCGGCGAAAAGGCCTTCCAGGAAGGACTGGATGCGCTTCTCCGACACCAGTCCCGAGCTGCTGGGGCGGGCGGCCAGGTAGGGCGAGAGGTCGGCGTTCTCGAAGCCCAGGGCGAACTCCTCCACCGCGGCGACCTCGCCGCGCAGGCAGTAGAGGGCGCCGACCAGGGCGCCGATGCTGGTGCCGGAAACCAGGTCTGGGGCGATGCCGCGGCGGCGCAGCGCCTTGAGCACGCCGATGTGGGCCAGCCCCTTGGCGCCGCCGCCGCCCAGCGCGATGCCGATCTTCACCCGCGGCCTCCGGCCCGCTCCACCCGCAGCAGGAAGCGCCTCAGGTTCAGCCCCAGCACCTGGCGCGTTTCGGACGCGCGGAAGCCGCGGCGGCGCAGGCCGGCCGCCAGGGCCGGATAGCAGGCGGCGCTCTCCAGGCCGGCGGGGGTGGAGGCGATGCCGTCGAAATCGCTGCCCAGCCCCACGCAGTCGATGCCGCCCTGGGCGGCGATGTGGACGACGTGGTCGATCACCCCGTCCAGCGCGACCGGCTCGTTGCCGCGAGTCGCCCGGCGGAAATATTCCCACTCCAGGTCGCTGAGGAACCTGGGGTCGTCCTCGCGGCCGCGGGCCCGGGCCTTGATCTCACCGTCCCAGGCGGCGAAATTGGCCTCGATCTGCTCGTAGACGCGGCGGCGAATGAAGGCCGGGTGAAAATTGACGCCGATGAAGCCGCCGCGGCGGGCGATGGCGCGAATCAGGTCGTCGGGCAGGTTGCGCGGCACGTCGCACAAACGGCGGGCGTTGGAGTGCGAGGCGAGAACCGGCGCCCCGACCGCCCGCAGCACGGCCCGCGCCGTGGCGTCGGAGGCGTGGGAGAGGTCGATGGCCATGGCCGTTTCCTCCATGCGCCGTACGACGCGGCGCCCCAGCGCCGTCAGCCCGCGGACCCGCGGCGCGTCGGTCGCCGAATCGGCCCAGGAAATGTTGCGGCCGTGGGTCAGCGTCAGGCCGCGCACTCCCAGCCCGCGGAAGACGTCGAGGATTTCCAGCGAGTCCTCGATGACGTGCCCCCCCTCCAGAAAGACCCAGCCGGCCAGCCTGCCGGCGGCGACGGCGCGGTCCATCTCGGCCACCGAGCAGACCTTGGCTGCCAGGCCCGGCGCGAACACCTTCCTTTCCAGCGCCCGCAGCACCTCCAGCCCCCGCTTCAGGGCGCGGTGCGGGGCAAAGAGGGGATCGACCCATACGGCGAATATCTGCGCCTTGAGACCGCCGGCTCGGGCCTTGTCCAGGCTGACATGGGCCGGGCTGGCGCGGAAATCCCAGCGGCGGTCGGCCAGCACCGTGGCTGTGTCGCAATGGGCGTCGAAGACGAACGGGCCGCGGGGCTTGCTGGACGCCGGATGGGTTTTCATGGCCCGATTCTAACCCAATTTGCCGGCGCGGGGAAGCCGCTGCGCGCGCGCGGCCTGCTGGCGTTGACAACCGGCCTTATTTCAATATAATACTCTGTAGAGGGATCATCATGAGCGCACCGGTCTTGATCGCCATTTTTGCCGTCGCCCTAATCGTGTCACTGGGCTTTCTGCTGCTGGTTCTCGCCCTGGTCCCGGCCATCCAGCAGTTCAAGTCGCTGATGGTCGACCTGGAAAAGACCTCGATCGAGGTGCGCGACCTGGCCCGCGAGGCCAAGCGCCTGAGCGCCGCCGCCGAGGAGCGGCTGGAGCAGGTCGACGCCGTGATCTCCCGGTCGCGGCGGGCGGTGGAGAACGCCGGCGATGCGCTCCATTTCATCAACCACAACCTGCTGCGGCGTTCGGCCAGCCTGCTGGCCTTCCTGCCGGCGGCCAAGATGGGCTGGAACCTGGTCAAGAAGTTCAAAGGAGGTAAATAGAGATGAGCGAAAATACGGGCGGCAAGATGTTCTTCAGCTTCCTCACCGGCGCCTTCGTCGGGGCCGGGCTGGCCCTGCTCTTCGCCCCGCAGTCGGGCAAGGAGACGCGCAGGCAGATCAAGGACCTCTCCGACAAGCTGGGCCACGACGTCAGGGACGAAGTCGAGAAGCTGAGCGAAAAGGCCAAGACCCTGATCGAGGGAGCCAAGGACACGCTGAGCAAGAAATCCAGGATCTGAGGCCCAGGGCCGGTCCGGGAATCATGGATGCAGGGCCGGGACGCCCGCGCGCGGGGGATGCTTCTGCCCGCGCCGGCCGCGCTCCGGACCGCTGCCTGCTCCAGATTGGATTCGCCCCATTCTTCCCGCCGCCCGTTGATGGCCTCCACCACGCCGTCGGTATAAGCCAGCAGGGTATCGCCCGGCCCCATCCGGAAG
>CAYXCX010000005.1:2612-5494 GCA_964463405.1 uncultured Clostridia bacterium | reverse complement strand
CGCGCGGGGGATGTTTCTGCCTGCGCCGGCCGCGCTCCGTCCCGCTAGATCAAAGCAAATTATCGCGCGAGGTTCTCAGCCATGAAAAGAAAAGAGTGGGACGAACGCATTCTGAAAAAGTCACTAGAGAAAGGCGGGGAGCGCAAGGATGCCTTCAAGGCCACCTCGCTGCCGGTGCGGCGCCTGTATGACCCGGAGGACGTGAAGGAACTCGACTATGAGCGCGACCTGGGCTACCCCGGGGCCTATCCGTACACGCGCGGCGTGCAGCCGACCATGTACCGCGGCCGCTTCTGGACCATGCGCCAGTACGCCGGCTTCGGCTCGGCCGAGGAGTCGAACCGCCGCTACCGCTACCTGCTGGAGCAGGGGCAGACCGGCCTGAGCGTAGCCTTTGACCTGCCGACGCAGATCGGCCTCGATTCGGACAACCCGCTGTGCGAGGGCGAGGTCGGCAAGGTCGGCGTGGCCATCGACTCGCTGGCCGACATGGAGGTGCTCTTCGACCAGATCCCGCTGGACAAGGTGTCGGTGTCCATGACCATCAACGCCTCGGCGGCGGTGGTCCTGGCCATGTACCTGGCCGTGGCCGAAAAGCGCGGCATTCCCCTGGAGCAGCTCTCGGGAACGATCCAGAACGACCTGCTCAAGGAATACATCGCCCGCGGCACCTATATCTACCCGCCCAAGCCGTCGCTGCGCCTGATCGCCGACATCTTTTCCTTCTGCCGCCAGCGCGTCCCCAAGTGGAACACCATCTCCATCAGCGGCTACCACATCCGCGAGGCCGGGTCGACGGCCGCCCAGGAGCTAGCCTTCACCTTCGCCGACGGCATCGAGTACGTCAAGTCGGCCATCGCTTCGGGGATGAAGGTCGACGAGTTTGCCCCGCGCCTGTCGTTCTTTTTCGCCAGCCACAACAACCTGCTGGAGGAGGTGGCCAAGTTCCGCGCCGCCCGGCGCATCTGGGCGCGCATCATGAAGGAAAAATTCCTGGCCGGCGAGAAGTCGCAGCTCATGCGCTTCCACACCCAGACCGGCGGCGTCACCCTCACCGCCCAGCAGCCGACCAACAACGTGGTGCGCGTCACCCTGCAGGCGCTGGCCGCCGTGCTCGGCGGCACGCAGAGCCTGCACACCAACTCCATGGACGAGGCGCTGGCCCTGCCCACCGAGGAATCGGTGCGCGTGGCCCTGCGCACGCAGCAGATCATCGCCTACGAGAGCGGCGTGGCCGACACCATCGACCCGCTGGCCGGCTCCTACTTCGTCGAGGCCATGACCGGCGAGATCGAGCGCGAAGTGTGGAAATACCTGGACAAGATCGAGGAGATGGGCGGCATGCTGGCCGCCATCGAGGCCGGCTACCCGCAGAAGCAGATCCAGGACAGCTCCTACGCCTACCAGAAGGAGATCGACGGCGGCGAGCAGGTGATCGTCGGCGTCAACCAGTTCCAGGTCGAGGAGGACCTGTCGCACCTCAAGACGCTCAAGGTCTCGCCCGAGATCGAGGAGCGGCAGCGGCAGCGCCTGCAGCAGGCGAAGAAGGAGCGCGACGCCGCCGCGGCGCACAAGGCGCTGGCCCGGGTCAAGGCGGCCGCCGAGAGCGGCGAGAACCTGCTGCCGCCCATCCTGGAGGCGGTCAAGACCTACGCCACGCTGCAGGAGATCTGCGACCAGATGCGCGCCGTCTTTGGAGAATACAAAGAAAAAATCGTCATCTAAGAGCTCAACGATCTCTTAGTGTTAGTGATAGTGTTAGTGTTAGTAGCGAGCAAAAGAACGAAATCTTGCTGTTTCTAACGCGTGACGAGAAGCGGCAACAGGTCGATCAATCGTAATTCGTGATCCGTAATTTGTGATTCCACGCCACGCGTCACAATGGATCTTGTTTGCCATTTGCGTGAAATATTGGTAAAATCCGGACATGAAGACGTTCTTCAAGGTCGACGATCTGGAGATCACCGACGGCAGGCTCTTCCTGATCGCCGGGCCCTGCGTCATCGAGGACGAGGGGCTGACCCGCGAGATCGCCGCCGAAGTGAAGCGCGTCGCCGCCGATCTCGCCGTCCCCTTTATCTTCAAGGCCTCCTTCGACAAGGCCAACCGCTCCTCCGTCGCCTCGCCGCGGGGCCCGGGCATCGCCAAGGGGCTGCCGGTGCTGGCGCGCATCAAGGAGAAGGTGGGGGTGCCGGTCCTGTCCGACATCCATGAGCCCTGGCAGGCGGCCCAGGCGGCGGAGGTCCTCTCGGTCATCCAGATCCCCGCCTTCCTCAGCCGCCAGACAGACCTGCTGCTGGCCGCCGCCCGGACGGGCCTGCCGCTGAACATCAAGAAGAGCCAGATGATGAGCCCGGCCGACCTGCTGCTGGCCGTGGGCAAGGCCGCCGAGGCCGGCAACCGCCGGGTGCTGCTCACCGAGCGCGGAACTTTTTTCGGCTACAACAACCTGGTGAACGATTTCCGCTCCATCCCGCTGATGAAGGAGAGCGGCTGCCCGGTGGTCATGGACGCGACCCACTCGGTGCAGCGCCCCAGCGCCGCCGGCGGCGTCTCGGGCGGCGAGCCGCGCTTCATCCCGCTGCTGGCATCCTGCGGCGTCGCAGCCGGCGCCAACGGCGTCTTCCTGGAGGTCCACCCCGACCCGGCCCGTGCCCTCTCCGATGGCCTCAATTCCCTGCCGCTCGGGAACCTGTCCGCCCTTTTGCAGCGCCTGCAGGCGCTGTATAATGTAGCCTGATGGGCAGCAGCGAAACCGGCAAAGAAGTCCTGCGCACCGAGGCCAACGCCATCCTGGCCGCCCTGAAGCGCATCGACCACCGCTTCGCCGCCGCCGTCGACATCCTCCACCGCTGCCGCGGCCAGGTCGTGGTCACCGGCAT
>CAYXCX010000005.1:0-2602 GCA_964463405.1 uncultured Clostridia bacterium | reverse complement strand
ATCGGCCGCAAGATCGCCGCCACCATGACCTCGACCGGCACTCCGGCCGTGTTCCTGCACCCGGCCGAGGCCATCCACGGCGACATCGGCATCATCCACCCCGAGGACGCGGTGCTGGCCCTCTCCACCTCGGGCGAGACCGAGGAGGTGCGCCGCCTGCTGGCCTACCTCAAGCGGCTGGGCATCAAGCTCGTGGCCCTGGTCGGCAACCCGCGCTCCACCCTGGCCCGCCAGAGCGAGGTCTTCATCGACTGCAGCGTTGAGCGCGAGGCCTGCTCCCTTTCCGTCCCCTCGGCCTCCTCGACCCTCACCCTGGCCGTGGGCGACGCCCTGGCCATCGCCCTGATGGAGAAGCGCGGCTTCAGCGAGGACAAGTTCCGCCGCTTCCATCCCGGGGGCCAGATCGGCAAGGAACTGCTCAAGGTGAAGCACCTGATGCACAAGGGGCGGCAGCTGCCCAGGGCCGACGCCGCCGCCCGCATGAAGAGCGTGATCCGCGTCATCAACGACAAGAAATTCGGCGTGGCCGTCATCACCCGCGACCGCGACCGGGTGGCCGGCGTCATCACCGACGGCGACCTGCGCCGCCTGTTCCTCAAGGGCGCCGACCTGGCCCGGGCCAGCGCCGCCTCGTGCATGACCGCCTCGCCGCTGTGCATCGACGAGGAGCGGCTGGCCGTCGAGGCGCTGAAGATCATGGAGGAGCGCCACGTGACGTCGCTGGTCGTCACCAATGACCGCGGCCGGCTGCGCGGCCTGCTGCACCTGCACGACCTGTGGAGAACGGAGATGATATGATGGACCAGAAGGAACTCGCCAAGAAAGTGAAGCTCATCATCATGGACGTGGACGGCACCCTGTCGTACGGGCGCTTCTTCATGATGCCCAACGGCCAGTCGATCAAGTCGTTCGACGTCAAGGACGGCACCGGCATCATCTTCGCCCGCCTGGCCGGCATCAAGACGGCGATCATCACCGGCAAGACCTCCAAGCAGGTCAAGAAGCGGGCCGAGGAGCTCCAGGTCGACGACTACTACGAGGGCGTGTACAACAAGACCATCCCCTTTTTCGAGCTGCTCAAGAAGTACTCCCTGGAAAAGGAAGAAGTGGCCTACATCGGCGACGACATTGGCGACGCCGAGGTGATGGGCATGGTCGGGTTCGCCGCCGCCGTGGGCGACGCCCACCCGCTGATCAAGCGCGTCTCGCACTACATCGCCAAGCGCTACGGCGGCCGCGGCGCCGTGCGCGAGGTGATCGACTTCATCCTGGACGTCCAGGAGCAGTGGACCTCCATCTTCGCCGAGCTCAAGAAATCCAGCGACTGGGAAGAAATCTTTAAAGAAATAAACTCATAGACGAGACCTGAGCTTTTCAGCAGCTTGAAGGTGCGACGGTCCAGCGAGGTTCCACGTTCCATGTACCACGTTCCACGTTAGCGAGCACTAGATGCTTGGGGGCTTGCCGAGCTCTAAGAGTTTCTAACTCCTAGAAACGAGAATCAGTGATAAAGGGGTAGAGAGGTAAAGGGGTAAAGCAAGAGAAGATACTTTGAGTTTGAGCTGAACGATCGCTCAAGGCAAAAGTAAAAAGGCAAAAAGTTAGGAAAACTGGCATTTTTTTGCCTTCTTGCTGACACTGACACCCCCCTCGTCGGGGGCCTTCAGGGTGACACTGCCACTTAGAAGGAAAAAGGGAAAAGGAAAAAGGAAAAAGTAAGAAAAATATCCCTCATAGATCGGCAATTGCTGTTCCAATCACCAATCACCAGATAGCTCGGGCATGGCCCGATACTGCCACTATCACTATCACTACCACTAATAGATCGTTGAGCTTCTTGCTAACACTAACACTAACACTAACACTAAGAGCTTGTTGTCTTAGTTCTTTGTTTTCCGGGCCATCTCGTCCAGCAGCGCTCCGATCTCCGCGTCGTCGCCCACGCCGCCCAGGATGCGCCCGTCCTGCCAGCGGACCTGAACCGGGCCGTTGTAGGGGTCGGCGATCGTCAGCTTGCCCGGCGCGACTTCGCCGGCGAAGCCCTTGTCCAGGGAGGCCCAGCGGCGCAGCAGCGCGCCCGGGTCGGCCGGCGCCAGCAGGAACAGCTTGAAGCGCTTGCCCTGCCTCTCATAGTCGACGGCGTAGGCCCGGTTCAGGAAGGCGTGGCCCAGGAAGTTGCTCACGATGTAGCGCTCGCTGCGGGGCAGGCGGCCGGCGGCGGGAAAGGCGTCCAGCAGCGCCGGCAGGGCGTTGCGCCCGCCGATGGCGGCGACGATGCGCTCGGCCATGGCGCGCAGGATTCCCTCTTCGCCGGGCTTGAGGTCGAAGCCGATCAGCTTGACGTAATAGGCGTCGCTGATGAAGTTGAGCACCCCCTCCTCGGCGTAAGCCTCGCCGCCCAGCTCCAGGTAGTCGCCGGCCAGCGGCCGCTCCGAGCTGTAGATGGCGAAGGCGTTTTCCGCCGTGCCGTGGAAATAGATCTCGGCGCTCAGCGTCCGCCCTCCCGGGCCGGCATAGTCCTGCACGGCCAGGAGCTCGAAGCCGCAGGCCAGGAAGTTCTCGGCGGCGCCGTTGATGTGCTAGAACAGGGTGTCAGCAGTGA
>CAYXCX010000004.1:13349-26233 GCA_964463405.1 uncultured Clostridia bacterium | reverse complement strand
CCGCGACCAGCAGCCCGCCGCCGAGCAGCGTCGTGAAGGCGACCGTCGGCCGGTAAGCTCCCTCCCCCCAGGACCGCGACAGGTGCGGCACGACCAGGGCGACGAAGCCGATGGGCCCGCACAGGGAAACCACGGCCCCGACAAAGACCGCCAGGCCCAGAAAGGAGAAACGGCGGAAGGCGGCCACGTCGAGGCCCCTGGTGGCGGCGAAGTCGTCGCCGGCCGCGACCAGCAGGAACTCCTCTTCAAACAGCAGGACCAGGCCCAGAAGGACCAGCAGCAGGAGCCACAGAAACGCGACCGGCCCGTAGCCGGCAGGGGAGATGCCGCCGGCAAGCCAGCGCAGGAGCGTGTAGGTGTCGGCAAAATCGAAGGCATACTGGAAGATGACGATCAGCGAGGAAAAAAAGAAATTGATGGCCACGCCCGACATGAGGAACGTGTACAGTGAGGAATTCTTGACCGCCCGGGCGATGGCGAAGACGGCCAGGATGGCGGCCAGCCCCCCGAAAAAGGAAAAGAGGTAGGCTGCGCCGAGGCCGAGAAGAGAGAAGCCCAGTTTGAGCTTGAGGGCGACCACGGCCCCGGCCGCCGCCCCCGAAGAAATTCCCAGCAGGTCGGGGGTGGCCAGGCCGTTCTTGAAAAGGTTCTGGCACACCAGGCCCGCAAGCGACAGGATGGCGCCGGCGGCAAAACCCAGCAGGGCGCGGGGCAGGCGCAGCCTCCAGAACACGAAGGCGCCGGGACCCGAGCCCAGCAGCTCGCGCAGATCGACGGCCACGACCCCCAGGAACGGGGTGAGCAGCAGCGCCAGCAGCACCGCCGCTGCCAGCAGGGCCAGCTTCCTATTCACCGGCATACACGATCTCCCGGCCGTTCACCGTCGCCCTGCCGAACGAAACGCCGTAGATGCGCCGCAGCAGCTCGGGCTCGAAGGTCTTGGGACCGGAATAGCAAACCCGGCCCTGATCCAGGGCCAGCATTTTCGTGGCCCGGGGGAGCAGGCGCTCGATTTCATGCGACACGACGACGATCGTCTTTCCCCCGCGATGGAGCGCCGCCAGGTCGGCCACCAGGCCCAGGGCGCTGCCCGGGTCCAGCGCGGCCAGGGGTTCGTCGAGCAGCAGCAGCGGCACGTCCTGGATGATGGCCGCGGCCAGCAGGACCTTTTTCCTTTCGCCGCCGCTGAGCGTCTGGATGTTGCGCGCCAGCAGGCCGGCGAGGCCGAAGCGGGCCACTCCGGCGTCAAAGGCTTCGCGGTCGCGGCGGCCGTAAGCCCGGAACAGGGAGCGGTAGGGATAGCGTCCGGCCAGGAGGATATCGCGGACGAGCAGCGGCAGGGCGAATTCGTCGGCTTGCGGCAGGTACGTGAGGCGCGCCGCCAGTTCCCGCCGGCTGTAGTCGGCAAGAGCGCGCCCGCCAAGCCGCACCCCGCCGCCGCTAGCGTTCGCCATCCCGGAAAGCAGGCGCAGCAGCGTCGACTTGCCGGCGCCGTTGCGGCCGCACACCAGGAGAAAATCGCCCGCCGCCACGGTGAATTCCAGGCCGCGCAGAATGGCGCGCCCGCCGATGGCGTACTGGAGGTCCTGCGCCTCAATCATGGTTCCGCCGCGGCACGCCGCCTGCCCGGGCCGGGTGGAGCTGGCGGGCCAGCTCTTCGGCCACCTCCGCCACCCGCGGCCCGGGGCGCAGCCAGGCGGGGTCGCGGATGACCCGCACCCGACGGTTGGCCACGGCCGGAACCATGGCCAGCGGCCGCCACAACGCGAAGACCTTCTCCTCGGCGATGCCCTCACTGTGGGCGGAGATCTCGAAGATGAACTCCGGCGCCAGGGCGATGATTGTCTCCAGGGAGACGCTGGGATAGCCGATGGGGCCCTGGTAGGCGTTGACGCCACCGGCCGTCTCCAGCAGGTCGTTGAGGAAATCCCGACGGCCGATGATGAACATGTTCCGCAGCTCGTCGGGGCTGCGTCCGGCAACGAACAGGGCGCGGACCCTGTCCCGGCCGGCGGCCTGCCCGGCCACGCGGCGCAGCCGCCGGCGGATCGAGCCGACCAGGCGGGCGGCTTCTTCTTCGCGGCCGAGCGCCCTGCCGATCTCGGTCATCGACGCCAACAGGTCGGCCAGGCGGGCATGGCCCAGCGTGAGCACGCGCACGGAGGCCGGCAGCGGCCGCAGCCGCCGGGCGTGCTCCGGATAGGCCAGGACGACATCGGGGGCAAGGGCCAGCAAGGCCTCCAGGCTGACGTCTAGGAATCCGCCGACCTTGGCGATCTTGCCGGCCGCCGGCGGATAGTCGCAGAACTTCGTCACCCCAACCAGGGCGTCGCCGCCTCCCAGGGCGAACACGATCTCGGTCAGCCCGGGGGCCAGGGAGACCAGCCGCTGGGCAGGAGCGCTGGCGGCGCAGAAAAACAGAGCCAGGAGCGCGATCCTGCTTCCGGCGGCTCTGGCCGGTCGTTGGCTCAATCGCCCTCCTGATAGGCGATGCCCAGCATCAGGCGGCGCGGCGGCGCCGGATAACCCAGGACCTCCTCGAAGCGGGCGTTCAAGGCGTTGTCCATCCGGCAGAAGAGCGAAAAGCGCTTGGGCAGCGGCAGCGACAGCGTCAGGCCGACCTGGCTGAAAGCGCTGTTCTCGGCGACCGTCCACAGCAGTTCGTCGTAGTCGAGGCGCCGGCCGACGAACGTCGTCGCCACCGCGGCGGCCAGGCCCGACGGGGCGCGGTAGGAGAGCGAGGCGCCGAGGGCATGCCGCGGCCGGCGCAGCAATTGCCGCCCGTACTGGATGTCCTGGGTGTGCAGGTAGGTGTACGAGGCGCGCCCGCGCAGCCCGGCGACGATCCGCCAGTCCACGCTCGCCTCCAGGCCGCTGATGCGGGCGCGGTTGAGGTTGGCGAAGCGCGAGGTCAGGGGGCTGAAGCCGATCAGGTTGCGGTAGTCGGAGGCAAACAGGGTCAAGCCGCCCTGCCCGGCGGCCAGGTGCAGGTCGAAGCCGGCCTCGAGTGAGCGCCCGGTTTCGGGCACCAGGGAGGAGTTCCCCCAATAAGGATTCAGCAGCTCCGGAGGCGACGGGGCGCGGAAGCTCCGCGAAGCCGACGCGCGCAGCTTCAGAAACGGGGCCGGATTGAAGGAAAGGCCGACCTGCGGCGACAGCACGCCAGCCAGCCCCTGGTGCTTGTCGAGGCGCACCGACGCGGCCAGCAGCAGCCGGCCCAGGTCGGCCTGCAGGTCGGCGTAGGCCGAGACCGTGGCGGCGGCGACGCGCGGGATCAGGGCCTGGTGGTTCTCGCTGCTGGCGATGCGCTGGCTGGCGAGGTCGGCGCCCGCGGTCAGCTTTACCGCCGGCCAAAGCTGGGCGGTATATCTTGCCTGCATCTCGGCCAGGAACGATTCGTTGGCCAGCTGCGGGTTCCAGGCGTCATCGGGATCGAGGAAATCGTAGCGGTTCCAATGCAATGCACCGGTAAAATCCAGCCGATTGCGCGCATTGAATTGCAGGTTCAGCGGCAAGGCGACGACAAGGTTGTCCTGCCCGTAGCGGCGGCGCGGAGTGGCCGCGCCCAGGTTCCAGGGAATGCCGGCGTCGAGCAGCGAGCCGAAGAGGGAGAGACCCAAGCCCCAGTCCTGGCCGTCATAGCCGCAGTCAACGGCGAAGCCCCGGCGCGCCATGCGGTCGTTGGCCAGGTCGTCGTCGTAATGGAGGAGCCCGCCGTTGAGAAACAGGTGGAAATCGCCCCGGCGCTTGCCAAAATGGATGCGGCTGTCCCAGGAGCCGTGGCTGCCGCCGGCCAGGGAGAAGGCCAGCCCATCTTGTTTGCGGGTGACAAGGTGCACCACCCCGCCCATGGCGCTCGAGCCGTAGCGGTTGCTCAGCGGGCCGCGGACGACCTCCAGCTTTTCCGCCAGCTGCGGATCGAGGAAGGCAAAATTGCCCGCCAGGGAGGACGAGGGATCGTGCAGGCGGACGCCGTTGATCAGGTACAGCGTCTGGTTGACCGAGGCGCCGCGGGCGAAGGCGTAGGCGAACTGCGCCGGGTTGCCGGCATTGAGGACCAGCATCCCCGGGCATTGGTTCAACAGCCCCTTCAGGCTGTCGGGGCCCTCGCCGCGGATCCGCTCGCGGTCCAGCACCGTGACGCTCTGCAGGGCGCGGACCAGCGGCACCCGGCCGATGACTTCCACCTTTTCCTCGACGTCGGGCTTTTCCCGCTCCTCCTCCGCCAGAACAGGGAGAAGAAACCCGAGCAGAAAGACGGGAACCAGCAGGTGTCTCATGGCGCACGCTCCAGATTCAACTTGGCGGCAATGTCATCTTTATCCGCCCTCCGCGGACAGATGGAATTCGGCTGAAGCCCGATAGGTCTTCCGACTTCCGGAGTCTCCAAAAAGCCTTCCCGCCCTAACGGGGCAGTGGCTGAGACTTTCAGAGACGCTTCCTGTCGCCAGGTCCGGTCACGGCAGCGGGGGCTGTGGGGGTGAACCCTCTTCCCTTGAATCAAGCCTCGATCGCGATGATACAGGAAGCGCGCGCGCTTGTCAACCAGCCGGGGCGGCGCTGGCTGGGCTTTGCCCCGCTGGCGGCGGAAGATGCGGAAGCAGGCGCTCCAGCAGCAGGGCCGTGAATCCCGACCGGCTGCCGACAAAATGGTCGCCCTTGTCGAAATGTCCCAATTCGATGCGCGCTTCCTGGGAAAAATCGATGAACCCGACCTCCTCTTTGGCCAGGAAGGATCGCAGGTGCGCCATGTAGGTTTTCACGCGCTCGGAATCGGGAACTCCCGCGGCGTGGGCGCGGGTGCGATGCCGGACCACGATGAGCCGGCTCCCCTTCGCGCGGGCCATGCGGATCAAGTGGGGCAGGAAAGACCGCCCGATCCACGCGGAAAAATTGTACGGATCGCGGGCGGCGGCCTGGGCTTTCTCCTCGGCATGCTGCCGTTGCCCAAGGAGCCTGGGGTCCATCTTGCGCTCGGCAAACACCCGCTTGAAAACCTTGCGCACAGAGCGGGTGCCGGTCTTCTGGAAAAGCGACAGGGTCAGGCGCTGCAGCTCCCTTTCGCTGTTGCGCTTGATCCACCCGCGCTGCGCCGCCATGGGCCAGGCGCGCTCCACCAGCGACCAGCCCCAGGCCGTGCTCCCGCTCTGGCGGTACGCCAGCTCCGCCAGCAGGCTTTCGTCCGCGGTGGACAGCGGATTCAGGTTGGTCAGCCGCCGCTCGTCGGTGGTGCCGTAGGTCGGGAGCGTTAGCTGGTTGCCGGCAAAATACAGCACCACCGCCCGGGGAACGTGGCGGGACGGCAGGAGCACGTTCTTGATCAGCAAGTACCAGCAGGCCGTGCCGCTGCCGCCGCGCATCAGGCTGAGGCCACTGAGCCCGGCCAGCCGCGGCAGTTGCTTCGGCTCCACCGCCATGTCCAGGTAGGAGTTGCCGATGAAAACGATGTCCGGCTTGCCGGCATCGATGCGGCCGATCTCGTCCGGGATATCCCCGCCCAGGGCGACGAACGGAGCCGGAATCCAATGGGCGCCGATCAGGACGGCAAGGCCGGCGCAAACCGAGAGGATGGGCGATTTCAGCAAGCGGCGCATTTAAAATTGAAAATAGATGAAGTCATTTCCCGAGGCCTGATGAAACACGACGAGCACAAGGATCAGCGCGGCATGGAATGCGCTCTGCGCGAAGGCCGGCCAGCGCTCCCACGATTTGTGCGCCCGGCTGATCAGCCAGAGCAAGAGCCCGTACGCCAGGCCCACGCTCAGGATCATGGCCGCGGCCAGCCAGGAGTTGCGGTTCCCCCACTGCGGCCGGAGCAGGGCCGTGAGCACCCAATTCAGGCTGGGCGCCCGGAACAGCGCCCAGCCGAAAAGGACGAAGCCCTGCATGGCCAGCCAGGCGCCGGCCGCCCGCCGGCCGCGCGGACGCCAATTGCCCTTGATCCCGGCCAGATGGTAGCCGGCGAGGAGCAGGCCGTGGAATAGCCCCCAGCAGACGAAGTTCCACGATGCGCCGTGCCAGAGCCCGGCCAGGGTCATGGTGGCCAGAATCCCGATCACGTACGCCACCGACTCGGTCTTCACTCCCAGCAGCCTGGCGCGGCGCACATGGCGGAGGAACCAGAACGAGAGGGGGAGAAAGAGGTAGTCGCGCAGCCAGCTGGAGAGCGAGATGTGCCAGCGCCGCCAAAAATCGGGCGGAGATACCGCGCGGTAGGGCGCGTCGAAGTTTTCGACCAGGTCGAAGCCGAGCAGGCGGGCGCTGGCGCGGGCGATGTCGGTGTAGCCGGAAAAATCGGCGTAGACCTGGACGGCGAAGGCCGCCGCCCCGGCGAGCAACAGGGGCAGGGGGACCCGCTCGAGCAGGAAGATCCTGTCGGCCAGGTATGCCACGCTGTCGGCGACCACCATTTTCTTGACATAGCCGCGCACGAGCAGGGCCAGCGCGGAGACGGCGCGCCGCCCTTGCCAGCGGCGCGGGCCTTCGATCTGGGGCAGCAGGTGCTTGGCCCGCTCAATCGGGCCGCTGAGCAGCAGCGGGAAGAAGGAGGCGAAGAGGGCAAAGGAGACGAGCGAGCGGCAAGGGGCGACGGTGCCGCGGCGCACGTCGATCAGGTAGGCCAGCAGCAGGAACGTGTAGAAGGAGATCCCCGCCGGCAGCGCGACGCGCAGCGCCAGGGGCGGCAGCCCCAGCCCAAGCAGGCGCAGGAGTGACTGGACGTCCTGGTAGAAAAAATTGAAGTACTTGAAGGCCGCCAGCACGCCCAGCAGACCGGCGACGCCGGCCCAGAACAGAAGCCGGCTGCGGTCCGGGCGCGCGGCCATGGCCAAGGCCAGGCCGTATGTGAGCAGGATCAGGAGCAGGAGCAACAGGCACAGCCCGGGGTGGACAAAACCGTAAAACACGAAATTGGCGGCGAGCAGCAGGGCGTTGCGCCAGCGCTGGCCGGGCAGCAGCCAATGCAGGACGACAACGGCCAGTAAAAAAACGAGGTATGCAAAGCTGGTAAAAAGCATAATCCGCGCCATCCTAATATCAAACGGGGCCCGAGTCAATAGCCCGACGGTTGAAATGCGCGGCGCTTTGTGCTACTTTCATGCCGATGAAAAAGGCGCTGGCGCTCCTCCTGCTCTCGCTCCTGGCCCGCATCGCCCTGGCTGATGAGGCCAAGGTCCTGCTGGGCTTGCATGCGAGCAAATACCTCTTTCCCAGCGATGTTTCCCAACTGAACCGCACGCAGAAGTCGGGGCTCGCCTTCGGCCTGGGGTACGCCTTGCCGATCGCGCCGCGATTCGCGCTGGAAGCCCAGGCCTTGTTTTGCGCCAAGGGGGCGAAGGCCTCCCTGTCGTACGTGCCGGGGAAAAAGGCCGACGCGACCTACCGCAACACCGCCCTGTCGCTGCCGCTGTTCATCACCTATCGCTTCCGTGAGGAAGCGTCCCCTTACGTTGCCCTGGGGCCCGAGATCAACCTGGTCCTCTCGCACACGCTGTCGCTGCCAGAGTACCCCAATGCCTTCGACCTGGCGGACAACACGAAAAAGCTGATCGTCGCCTTCAACGCCGCCGCCGGCTACAAGCTGCCCCTGGGCAGCTGGGGGCTGTTTGCCGAACTGCGCTACAACCGTTGGATCACCAGCCTGCTGAAGGGGGCCGGGGCTGCGGTGAACGCCGAGTCGGTCTCTTTCCTCATCGGCGGGACCTATTCCCCATGACGGTCCTTGAGGAGATCGCGGCCCGGCGCTCAATCCGCGAGTACGCCGCCTTGCCGGTCGAGGAGGAAAAGCTGGCGCGGGTGCTCGAGGCGGCGCGCCTGGCGCCGACCGCGCGCAACCAGCAGCAATGGCGCATCCTGGTCCTCGACGATCCGGCGCTCAAGGAGCGGCTGGTCGAGGCGGCCTCCCCGCACCAGCCCTTCCTCAAGCAGGCGCCGATCCTGCTCGTCGCCTGCGCCCTGAACCCCGGCTACGTCATGCGCTGCGGCCATCCCGCTTACCTGCTCGACCTGGCCATCGTCCTCGACCACTTGGCGCTGCAGGCGGTGCGCGAGGGCCTGGGCACCTGCTGGATCGGCTCGTTCGACCAAGAAAAGGCCAAGAACGTCCTCGGCATTCCCGACGCCGTGCCCATCGTGGAGCTGATGAGCCTTGGCTATCCCGCCCGCGTCCCCGCCGCCCGCGGGCGCAAGCCCCTGGCGGAGCTGATCGGCCGGGGGAGCTGGTGAGCGCGCGGCCGGCAGCCGAGCTGGCTTGCGGCGTCCAGGTGCTGGACGTGCCGATGTTCCCGCTCTACGTGATTCGCGGCGAGCGGAACGCGATGATCGATTGCGCCGTCCTGGCCAAGGCGAGGGAGATCGACGAAAAACTCGCGCCGCTCCTGGCCGGGCAGAAGCTGGACCTGGTGCTGCTCACCCATTCGCATTACGACCACGCCGGCGCCTGCTCCTGGCTGCAGGAGCGACACGGCTTCGAGATCGTGGCCTCGCGCCGCACCCGGGAAGTCCTGGAAAACGACAAGGCCGTCGCCTTCATCGACGACCTGAACCAGAAGTTCAAGGCCCTGCACGGCGACGGCAGCGATTCGGTTTTCACCAAGCCGCGCTGCGTACGCGCCGTGGCCGAGGGCGATCGCGTCCCCCTCGGAGGCGAGCGCCGCCTCGAGGTGATCGAGACCCCGGGCCACACCCGCTGCTCCCTCTCCTTCCGCCTGCTGCCGGACGACATCCTGTTCGCCGGCGACGCCGCCGGGGTGGTGGAAAAGAGCGGCAAGATCAAGCCGCTGTTCCTCTCCAGCTACGGCCAATACGAGGCTTCGCTGCGCAAGCTGCTCGAACTTGAGGCCGGAACGCTGGCCCTGGCGCACAACACGGCGGTCCGCGGCCGCAACAGGGTCCGCGACTTTCTCGCCGCCTCCCTGGCCGAAACCCGCAGGCTCAAGGAGCGCATCGTCGCCTGGCTCGGTGAAAGCCGGGACTTCGCCGCCATCGCCGAGCGCATCCTGGATGAGGAATACGACGCCCCCACGCTGCTGGGGCCGCGCGAGGCGCTGCGCATCAACGTCGGCGCCATGGTCAAGAGCGTCTACCACGAATTCGTCAAGGCCGTCTGAGTTTCGCGGGGTTCGTTTCGCTCAGGAACGGGTCTTGGCGCGCCGGGCCTGCTCGATGAAGGAGACGAACAGCGGGTGGGGAGCGAGCGGCCGCGACTTGAACTCGGGGTGGAACTGGCAACCCAGGAACCACGGGTGGCCGGCCAGCTCGACGATCTCCACCAGGTTGCGCTCGGGGTTCTTGCCGCTGATCCGCATCCCCTTGTTCTCCAGTTTGTACTCGAACTCGGGGTTGAACTCGAAGCGGTGGCGGTGGCGCTCCGTGATCCTTTCCTGGCGGTAGACGCGGTAGGCCAGCGAGTTCTTCTTCAGGATGCAGGCATAGGCGCCGAGCCTCATGTTGTGGCCCATGTCCTCGACGTTCTGCAGCTCGCGCAGCTTGAGGAACACCCTGTGGCCGGCGCGGGGCTCAAACTCCGCCGAGTGGGCGTCGGCCAGGCCCAGGACGTGGCGGACGAACTCGATGGTGGCCACCTGCATGCCCAGGCAGATGCCGAAATAGGGGATGCCGCGGGTGCGGGCGTATTCGGCGGCGCGGATCATCCCCTCGATGCCGCGGATGCCGAAGCCGCCGGGGACCAGAATGGCGTCGACGCCGCGCAAAATCTCGCGCGGGTCGCCGTCAACCAGGGCGTCGGAATCGACGCGCTCCAGCCTGACCCGCACGCGGTTGGCCACTCCGGCATGGAACAGGGCCTCGAACAGGCTCTTGTAGGCGTCGGCGTGGCTGACGTACTTGCCGACGATGGCGACGGTCACCTCGCGCTCCAGCCCCCTGACGCGCCTGATCCAGCGCTGCCAGGGGGCGAGGTCGCCGCCGCGCCCCTGGAGCTTGAGCTTTTTCAGCAGCGCGGCGTCGAGCCCCTCGCGGCGGTACAGGAGCGGGATCTCGTAGATGGTCTCCACGTCGACGGCGCTCACGACCGCGTCCTCCTTCAGGTTGGCGAAGAGGGCGATCTTCTTCTTGATCTCGGGGGGAATCGCCTTTTCAGCGCGGCAGAGGAGGATGTCGGGCTGGATGCCGATTTCCTGCAGGGCCTTGACGCTGTGCTGGGTCGGCTTGGTCTTGAGCTCGCCGGCGGTCTTGATGAACGGCACCAGGGTCAGGTGGACGTAGAGCACCTGCCCCTCGTCCAGGTCCAGGCCGACCTGGCGGATGGCTTCCAGGAAGGGCAGGCTTTCGATGTCGCCCACGGTGCCGCCGATCTCGACCAGCACCACGTCGGCCCGGCCGCCGAGGGCCAGCACCGCCGCCTTGATCTCGTCGGTGACGTGGGGGATCACCTGCACCGTCTTGCCCAGGAAATCGCCGCGCCGCTCCTTCTGGATCACCTTCTCGTAAATCCGGCCGGCGGTCCAATTGCTGTCCTGGCTCGTTTCGATGGTGGTGAAGCGCTCGTAGTGGCCGAGGTCGAGATCGGTCTCGGCGCCGTCTTCGGTGACGAACACCTCGCCGTGCTGGAAGGGGCTCATGGTGCCGGGATCGACGTTCAGGTAGGGATCGAGCTTGAGCATGGCGATGCGAAAGCCGTGCGCCTCCAGGAGGCTGCCGATCGACGCCGCCGCCACCCCCTTGCCCAGGGAGGAGAGGACGCCGCCGGTGATGAAGATGTAGCGGGTTTTGCCCATGTTCAGTTCCCCAACAGGGCTTCGATGCGGGCGATGTCGCCGGGCACGTCGACCCCGTGCGCCGCGTAATCGGTCATGACCATGAGCGGCGTCAGGCCCAACTGGAGGAAACGCAGCTGCTCGAGGCTTTCGCGCCGCTCCAATTCGCCGGGGGCGCTGCCCACGAACAGCCGCAGCATCTGCTTGGAATAGCCGTAGATGCCGATATGCTGCCAGAATCCGGGAAAGGGCCCGCCGGCGGCATGGGGGATGGGGGCGCGGGAAAAATACAGCGCCCGGCCACGGTCGTCGCAGACGACCTTGACCACGTGCGGCGAGAGGAAGTCCTCGCGCGAATCGCTGCGGCGGGCGGCGCTGACCAGCGGTTCCGCCTCCAGGGCCGCGGCCACGTCGCGGATCAGCTTCGCCGGGATCAGCGGTTCGTCGCCCTGAATGTTGACCGCGGCGTCCAGGTCGCGGCCGGCGATGGCGGCCCACACCCGTTCAGTTCCAGATTTAATAGTGTTATCGGTCATTTCGACGATGCCGCCGAAGCGGCGCACCTCGGCGCCGATGCGCTCGTCGTCGGTGGCCACGATGATCTCGGGGAAACACGCGGCCGCCAAAACCTGGCGGTAGACCCTCTCGATCATGGAGAGGCCGGAGATCCGGGCCAAGGGCTTGCCGGGAAAGCGGCTCGACTCGTAGCGGGCGGGAATGACGGCGGCGATCCTCATCGCGGCGTCTTGTTTTCGACTTCGCGCGTCTTGCTTTCCAGGGACTTCATTTCCATCTGGCAGGAGCCCTGGAAAAACGCCCCCTCCTCAATGACCAGCTTGGGCGTGGTGACCGAGCCGATGACCCGCCCCTTGGCGAAAATCTCGATCCGCTCCTTGGCGCGGATCGCTCCCTTCACCCGGCCGTTGACCGCCACGCTGTTGACGTCGATTTCAGCCTCGATCTCGCCGCTCTCGCCGACGATCAGGCCGCCGCCGGAGAGGATCTTTCCCTTCAGGGAGCCGTCAATGCGGAAATTCTCCTTGAAACGGATGTCGCCTACGATTTCGCTGTCGCGGTCGATGAAGCCGCTGATCTTCATCGGGGTCTCAGGCTTGTTCATGCTACTTCTCCTTGCTGAGCATGGCGTACAGCCGCTCGAATTCTCCAAGGGAATTGAAAAATATCTCCACCTTGCCGCGCCCGCTGGCCGCATAGAGCAGCTTCACCTTGGCCGCCAGGCAATGGGTCAGGCGATTTTCCATCTTGACGATGTCGGGATCGGGAGCGCTCCGCTCCCGGCGGGTGCCGGCGTTCAGCTTTTTCACCAGCAGCTCCGCCTGGCGGACCGACAGGTTTTTGCGCATGATCTGGGCTGCGGCCGACAGCATGTCCTCGTCGCCCTTCAGGGCCAGCAGGGCGCGGGCATGCCCCTGGTCCAGGCGGCCCTGAACCACGGCTTCCTTGATCGCCGCCGGCAGCTTCAGCAGGCGGACGAAATTGGCCAGGGTGGCGCGGTTCATCCCCAGGCGCTCGGCGGTTTCCTGCTGCCCTTCGCCGCTTTTGGCGATCAGCGCCTCGATCCCCTCGGCAATCTCGATGGCGTTCAGATCCTCGCGCTGGATGTTCTCGATCAGCGCCTTGGCCATGACGTCATTGTCGGAAAACTCCTTGATCACGGCCGGGATCTTTTCCCACTTCAGGAGCTGGGCGGCGCGCCAGCGCCGTTCGCCGACGACCAGAAAATACTTGCCGTCGCGCTTGAAGACCACGACGGGCTGGATGACGCCCTCCTCCTTCATGGAATCGGCCAGCTGCTGCAGCGCGTTCTTGGCGAACATCTTGCGCGGCTGGAAAGGATTGGGATGGATGCTGTCGACGTCCAGGTCGAGCAGTTTGTTTTTGCCCAGCGGCTCGTTGGCGATGATGGCCGCGATCCCCTTGCCCAGAACTTTGCGTTTCATTTCTCGGTCATCTCCTTGGCCAAGGACAGGTAGGCGCGCGCGCCGCTGGAGCGGATGTCGTAGAGCTGGATCGGCTTGCCGAAGCTTGGCGCCTCCGACAGGCGGACGTTGCGCGCGATCACGGTTTCATAGAGCTTGGCTTTGAAATAGCGCCGCAGCTCCTCCTCGATCTGCCGCGACAGGTTGGTGCGCTCGTCGTACATGGTCA
>CAYXCX010000004.1:3576-13339 GCA_964463405.1 uncultured Clostridia bacterium | reverse complement strand
ATGGTCAACAGCACACCCTTGATCTCCAGCGCCGGGTTGAAATTTTCCTTGATGCGGTTGATGGTGTTCATCAGGTCCGACAGCCCTTCCAGCGCGTAATACTCTGCCTGGATGGGAATCAGCACGCTGTGGGCCGCCGTCAGGGCATTGATGGTCAGCAGGCCAAGCGATGGGGGAAGGTCCAGCACGATGTAGGCGAACTCTTCCCCCAGCCGGTCCAGGGCGTTCTTCAGGAAGAGGTGGTTGGTGTCGTCATCGGCCGCCTCCATCTCGAAGCGGGCCAGCCTTCGCGAGGAAGGGACGAGGCTGAGGAATTTCAGCTCGCTGGCGGCGACCGCCGCGCGGATGCCGGCCTCGCCGGCCAGCACCGCGTAGATGTCTGGGCGCGGGGCGTTCTTGTCCAAGCCCAGGCCGGTGGTGGCGTTGGCCTGGGGATCGAGATCGACCAGCAGCACGCTTTTCTCGGCGATGGCCAGGGCGGCCGACAGGTTGATGGCGGTCGTGGTCTTGCCTACACCCCCCTTCTGGTTGGCTACGGCGATGATTTCACTCATGGCGATCTTGTTTCACGTGAAACATTCTCCAGCTTGAAGACGATCAGGTTGTCCCTTGAGGGGATATTATAGCGGGTTTGCCGGATATTTGCCACAGGCCGGAGAATTTTCTCGATTTTTCCCGGCGCGGAGATCAGCAGCAGCTCGCGGACCTGGCGGCGGTAGACAAACTCGGCCAGGGCCGCGATGGCCGGAAATCCCCTGGCGGCCAGGGCGGCGTCGCTGCGGCCGTGGCGGCGCAGGAAATCCTGCACCGGCCCCTCCCATACCGAGGCGTTTTCCAGCCGCAGGCGGCGCAGGGCCTCGTTCAGAAACACCGCCTTTTTCCCGATGGTTTCAACCAGGACGAAGCGCTTGGCCGGCAGGGCCAGGGCCAGGGGGATGCCCAGCAGGCCGCCGCCGGAGCCGGCGTCGATGAGCAGCGGCGCGGAAACAAGTCCGCCCAGCAGCAGCGACTCGGAGACCAGCGCGCGCAGCGACTCGCGGCTGGAATGGCGCGACACGAGGTTGACCTTGCGGTTGTAATCCAGCAGCAAGTCGAGATAGGCATCGAGCGCCAATGTTTCACGTGAAACACCGGTGCTGGCCATGGGGCTAGGAGCGGCTCTTGAAGAAAATGAAATAGACGGCCGACAGCAGCCACACGGTCAGCACCAGGGGGGCAAAGCCGGCAAAATCGACCAGCAGCAGAAAGGGCGAGAACAAGAGCACCGCGATGGCTGCCACGGCCAGGGTGCGCTTTGCCAGGGCTTTGGCCAAGGTCAGAAGTTGAAATAGGACTCGAATTCCCTGGGGTGGGGAATGCGGGCGATGTCCTCAAGTTCGGCATGCTTTAGCTTCAGCCATTGCCGGACCAGGGCTTCGTCGAACACGCCGCCATACTTCAGGTACTCGTTGTCCTTGTCCAGGCAATCGAGGGCCTCGGCCAGGTCGGCCGGAAGCATCTTGATCTTGTTCTTGAACACCTTGGGGTCGGGCAGGGCTCCGTCAAAGGGGCCGAAATTGTATTTTTCCGGGGACAGGTTCTTGAAGACGCCGTCGATGCCCGCCAGCAGCATGGCCGACAGGAAGAGATAGGGATTGGCAGCGGCGTCGCCCGGGCGGTATTCGAGCCGCGTCTCGCTCTCGTCCACGTAAGCCGGAATGCGGATGGCCGCATTGCGGTTGGAGGTGGCGAAAATGGCCGACACCGGCGCCTCGAAGCCGCGGACCAGGCGCTTATAGGAGTTGGTCGAGGGATTGGCGAAGGCGCTTAGCGATCCCGAGTGGAAAAGGAGGCCCGACAGGTAGCTCATGCCGGCGGCGGAAAAATTGCCGTAGCCGCCCTTTTTAAAAAAGGCGTTGCCGGCCCGGTTCAGGACGAATTGGTGGACGTGCCAGCCGTTCCCCGCCTTGCCGTACAGCGGCTTGGGCATGAAGGTGACGAACAGGCCGTGCTTGCGGGCCAGGTTGAACAGGACGTACTTGATGATCACCGCCTGGTCGCCGGTCTTTAGCAGGGGGTTGAACTTGGTTTCGATCTCGTGCTGGTTGACCGCCACCTCGTGGTGGTGGTACTTGATGTCGACCCCCAGCTCCTGCAGGATGGCCACCGCCTCGTTCTTGAAGTCGACGTGCTCGTCCTCGGGCGGGCCGGCATGATATTGGTTGCTCTTGGCCGAGCCGTCCAGCTTCAGGAAGTAGTAGCCCTCCTCCTCGCCCACGCCGAACTCGGCTTCGCGGAAGATGAAAAACTCGAATTCGGGGCCGAACAGGGCGCTGGTGCCGATCTTGGACTCGAGCAGCGCCGCTTCGGCCTTGGCGGCCACGTAGCGCGGGTCCTCGGGGAAGCGGCTGCGCTCGCGGTCGGTCAGGTGGATGCTGGCCATGAAGACCGCCGTCTTCCTGGCGCGGAAAGGGTCGATGAACAGGGTCTCCAGGTCGGGGATCATCACCATGTCGCTCTTTTCGGGCCTGGCGAAACCGTAGGAGGAGGCGTCGAAACCCACTCCGTTGCGCAGCAGGCTTTCGTCGAGCATGGCTGCGGGCAGGATGAGGGAGTGGAGCTTTCCCTTCAGGTCGAGGGTCTTCAGGTCGATGAACTCGACGGCCGTTTCTTTCAGTTTGCGCTGGGTCGCCCCCAGCAGGTTCTTGTTGTTCATTCCTGCCATATACACAAAAACTATTTCGTTGTCAAGGCTTGACAGCCCCGGTGTTTTCTCATAAAATGGCCGGGAGAATTGAAAAACCCGAGAGACAACAATGATTTTATTTTCCACATTTGTTAAAATTTTTGTGGAAAATGGTGGTTGAGATGGAGAACCTGCACAAGCTGAAAAACTACCTGGAGGGCGTCCTGGACGAGCCCACCCTCAAGAAATGGATCGAGCCGCTGAAATACATCGGCTCACTGGAAAAGACCCTCTTTCTCGGCTCCCCGGACCGCAAGAATCTCCTGTGGGTCAAGCAGAATCTCCTGGAGGACATCAACCGCTACACGCAAAAGCATTTCGATTTCATCACCAAGGTCATCCCGCTGGACGAAGAGGAGGCGCTCCCGGAAACGGCCGCGGATGGGCGCCGGGCGAACGGCCGCGATTCGCGGCTGCAAAAGAAGTACACCTTCGAATCGCTGGTGCAGAGCGACTCCAACCGCATCGCCTATTCCTTCGCCCACAGCGTGTCGGAATTCCCGGGAAAATCCTACAATCCCCTTTATATTTACAGCGACGTCGGCCTGGGCAAGACCCACCTGATGCAGGCCATCGGCAACCGCATCCTGGAGAACAACGACAAGGTCAGTGTGGCGTATCTCACCACCAGCGATTTCATGAACGAGTATGTCGAGTACACCCGGCTGAGCAAGCGCTCCGACTTCATCAAGAAATATACTTCGATCGACGTGTTGCTGATCGATGACATCCAATACATCACCAAATGGGGCGGCACCAGCGAACAGTTCTATTATATATTCAACAACTTGATCCAGCAGGAAAAGCAGATTGTCATTTGCGCCGACAAGCACCCCGACAACATTCCCGACCTGGAAAAACGGATCAAGTCGCGCTTCGAGATGGGCGCCATCGTCGACATTTTTCCATATGACCTGGAGGCGCGCATCGCCATCCTGCAGAAGAAGATCGCCGAGAGGCGGAGCATCTACCAGAACGAGCTCTCCATCCCCAACGAAGTGGTCGAATTCCTGGCCAATTCCATCAAGGACAACATCCGCAAGTTGGAGGGCGCGCTGAACCGGCTGCTGGGCTATGCCGACCTGAAGCACGCCGACCTGCAGGCGGACGCCATCACCCTGGCTTTTGCCAAGGAGGCGCTGCGGCCCTACATCAACATCGAGAAGAAAGCCATCACCATTGACACCATTCAGGAATTCGTATCGGACAAGTTCGACATCGCCATCGAGGAACTCAAGTCGAAAAACAACTCGCCAAAGGTGGCGCTGCCCCGCCAGGTGGCCATGTTTCTAGCCAAGAAATTGACGCGCCACCCGCTGGTCGAGATCGGCTCCGCCTTCGGTGGCAAGCACCACACCACCGTGCTCCACTCCATACACAAGATCGAAAAAATGCTGCTGTCGGACAGCGACTTTTCCAGAAAAGTGAACTCTTATGTTGAATTTTTCACCGATTGAGGTTTCCCACAGGATGCACGACATTTCAACACCGGCTTCTGGACCGGCAACCCAATGCCCAGCGGGAAAAATCGAGATATCCACTTTTGCCGATTGCATATTTGACATGATTTGATTATGATGCTAATTCAAATAGAAAAAGAAAAGGCAGGTCGCAAATGAAAATTTTTGTGGAAAAGGCCAAGCTGGAAAGTGAGCTGCGTCTGTTTCAGGGCATCTTTGAAAAAAAGGCCATCATGGAGATCCTGCAGAATATCAAGCTCTCGGCCATGGACGGCGGCGTGCTGGAACTGGTTGCCACCGACCTGGAGATCGGCCTGGTCAGCAACCTGCAGGTGGATGTCCGCAGCGCCGGTTCCTTTACCGTCAACGGCAAGGACCTCTACGACCTGGTTTCCAAGATGCCCGAAGGCACCATTGAAATGTCCGAGGACAACGACCTGCAAGTGGTGATCACCAACGAAAAAAAGACCTGCAAGTACAAGATGCTGGGCCTGCAGGCCTCGGATTATCCCGAGTTGCCGACCCATAACATGGCCAATGCCGTCACCCTGCCGCTGGCCGAGCTCCAGGCCATGATCAACAATTGCTATTACGTCATCTCCCCGGAGTTGAAGTTCAACTTGGGCGGCGCCTTGCTCAGCCTTTCGCCGAGCAAGCTGGAAATGGCCGCCACCGACGGCCACCGCCTGGCCTATACGTTCTTCACAGCCAACACGGCCGTCGGCGACGCGGTGGAGTACATCCTGTCACGCAAGACTCTGATCGAGGTCCTGAAGATCGGCAGCGCCGGCGATGTCGAATTCGCCTTTGACAGCAACAACCTTTTCTTTAAGCACAAGAACCGCGTCCTGTGCTCGCGCATCGTCGACCAGAAGTTTCCCAACTACAAGACGGTCATCCCGGAAAAGACGGAGCAGACGGCGGTGGTCCGCAGCGAGGACCTGCTGCAGACGCTGCGGCGCATCCTGATCTTCAAGACGCGCAACAACGGGGTGCTGTTCAAGTTTTCCAAGAACAAACTGGTCCTGGAGCGGACCACGCCGGAAAAGGGCGAGGGCTACGACGAGCTGGCCGTCGAATACGGCGGCAAGGGGGTCAGCGTCGGTTTCAACGGCAACTTCATTCTGGACTTTCTCACCCACATCGACGCGGAAAAAATCGCCATCGGCATGAACGACAGCGAGAGCTCCTTTCTGTTCAAACCCCTCAATGGCGGCGGCTCCAACTTCATCTACATCGTCATGCCGCTGAACATCTGACCCTTGCTTGGTCGTAAATAAGTTAGAAATTAACGGTTTCCGCAACCTGAACGGCCTGGTCATCGAGCCGGCCGCCGGCATGAATCTCATCTTCGGCGCCAACGGCAGCGGCAAGACCTCGGTGATCGAAGCGCTGTACTTTCTCGGATTCGGAAAATCCTTCCTTCCCGTCCAGCGCCGCGACCTGGTGCAGGTCGGGGCGCCGGGATTTTTCCTTCAGGCCGACGTGGCGGGAATCTCCGGCGAGAAGCGGATCTCCGCCCGCCTGGAGGCGGGGCTGACGCTGCGGGTGGACGGCGAGCGCTCGCCGCTGGCCGAGATCGGCCGCCGCCTCTACCCGCTCTTCTTTTCCCATTTCCTGTACAGCCAGGTCATCGACAGCGCCCCGCACTTCCGCAGGCTGATCGACCGCTTCCTGGCCGGCCTTTCCACCCTTTACTTGCGCGAGATTTTGCGCTATAATCATGCTTTAAAACAGAAGAACTCTTTGCTGCGCAATGTGGGCAGACCGGTCGAAAATTCAGAACTGCAGGGGTGGAACACCCTTCTGGCTGAATCGGGAAGCAAATTGATCCAAAAACGGAAGGATTTCGCGGAACAGCTCAACGGGGCCATGGCCGAGGCCTTCGGCGGCGCCTTGAACCTGGATTACCGCCCCGCCGCGGGCGGCGAGGCCTCGCCGCAGCCTGCGGCGCTGCTGGAAGCGTTCACCCGGGCGCGCAGCGCCGAGACGCGCGCCCGCCGGGCCCTGGTCGGACCACAGCGCGACCGCTTCGAGGTGCTGGTGGCTGGCCGCCGGCTCCCCCTGTTTTCCTCGGGTGAGAAAAAGAAGTACCTGCTGATGCTCTACATGGCCTATATAGGTTTGTTTCGCCGTGCCCGCGGCGAGCATCCCGTCCTGCTGCTGGACGACTTCGACGCGGTCATGGACGAGAGCAATCTTGAGTTCGTCCTCGCCCATTTTCCGGCCCTGCAGGTCATCGCCACCTCGGTGGCGCCCGACCGGCGCTTCGCGCGCCGCTTTGAGCTCAAAAAGGAGTAGCCAGCTTGGACAAGACCAACGCCAGTTTTGAAGACAAGACCTATACGGCCGACAACATCAAGGTTCTCGAGGGCCTGGAAGCCGTGCGCGTGCGGCCGGCCATGTACATCGGCAGCACCGGCGCGCCCGGGCTCCACCACCTGGTCTACGAGGTGGTGGACAACTCCATCGACGAGGCCATGGCCGGCTTCTGCGACAAGATCGAGGTGACGGTCCACTTCGACAACTCGGTCACCGTGAGCGACAACGGCCGCGGCATCCCGGTCGACCTGCACAAGGAAGAGGGGCGGCCGGCGGCCGAGGTGGTCATGACCCCCCTGCATGCCGGCGGCAAGTTCGACAAGGAAAGCTCCAAGATGTCGGGCGGGTTGCACGGCGTCGGCGTCTCGGTGGTCAACGCCCTCTCCGCCAAGCTGGAGCTGGAGATCAAGCGCGGCGGCAGCGTCTACGTGCAGAAGTACGCCTGCGGCAAGCCGACCACGCCGCTCAAGCAGGCCGGCAAGTCGGCGCGGCGCGGCACCAAGATCACCTTCTGGCCCGACGAGGACATCTTCGAGACCGTCGATTTCAACTTCGGCGTCCTGTCGCGCCGGCTGAAGGAGCTGGCCTTTCTCAACCAGGGGCTGACCATCGTGCTCCACGACGAGCGCGTGGAAAAAAAGGAGGCCTATTACTACAAGGGCGGCATCGTCGAGTACGTCAAGTACCTGGTGGGCTCCAAGCCGCGCGTGCACAACACGCCGATCTTCCTGTCCACCAGGAAAGACGACATCGAGATCGAGATCGCCTTCCAGTACGTGTCGTCCTACAACGAAACGCTCTATTCCTTCGTCAACAACATCAACACCGTTGAGGGCGGCACCCACCTGACCGGCTTCAAGTCGGGCATTACGCGCACGATCAACAGCGTGGCCCAGGCCAACAACCTGCTGAAGGACTTCAAGGAGGTCTTTTCCGGCGACGACGTCCGCGAGGGGCTGACGGCGGTGGTGTCGATCCGCATCAAGGACCCGCAGTTCGAGGGGCAGACCAAGGCCAAGCTGGGCAACTCGGACGTCAAGGGGATCGTGGAGTCGTTCGTCAACCAGAAGCTGGGCGATTATTTCGAGGCCAACCTCCCCGTCGCCCGGGCGATCATCAACAAGGTGCTGCTGGCCGCCAAGGCTCGCGAAGCCTCCAAGAAGGCCAAGGACCTGGTGCGCAAGTCGAACCTGCTGGAAAGCACGACCCTGCCCGGCAAGCTCGCCGACTGCCAGTCAAAAAGCCCCGAGGAAAGCGAGCTGTTCATCGTCGAGGGCGACTCGGCCGGAGGCTCGGCCAAGCAGGGGCGCGACCGCCGCTTCCAGGCCATCCTGCCGCTGCGCGGCAAGATCCTGAACGTGGAGAAGGCCTCGGCCATCAAGATGCTGGAGAACGAGGAAATCACGCACATGATCGCCGCCCTGGGCGTGGGCATCGGCAAGGACACCTTCGACGACGAGAAGCTGCGCTACCACAAGATCGTCATCATGACCGACGCCGACGTCGACGGCTCGCATATCCGCACCCTGATCATGACCTTCTTCTTCCGCCAGATGCAGTCGCTGATCGAGAAGGGCTACCTGTACCTGGCCCAGCCCCCCCTGTACCTGATCAAGAAAGGGCAGAGCAAGGTCTACCTGAAGAACGAGAAGGAACTGGAGAACTTCCTCTTCGCCAAGATCGGCGACGAGGTGGTGCTGCGCAAAAAGGATTTCCAGGGCGAATTGCTGAAAGGGCAGAAGCTGGTCAAGTTCGTCAAGCTGGTGCACAAGAAGAATCTGCTGATGGGCAACCTGGAGAAGCGCGGCCTGCCGCGGCCGCTCACCAAGAAGCTGGTGCAGCTCATCGACAGCGAGAACGATTTCCAGGACAAGGCCAAGGCCCGCGCCATCGCCCAGCAGCTGCTGAAGGACTCCCTGTGCAAGAACGTGGAGACCAAGTTCGACAAGGAGTACGGCGCCTACACCCTGGACATCGAGTTCGAGATGAACGGCGTGAGCAGCCGCAAGACCATCAACCACGACTTCCTTACCGGCCGGGAGTTCTCCGACATCAACGAGGTGTACGACAAGCTGAACGAACTCCCGCCCGCCCCCTTCTATATCGAGGTGGGCCGGGAGACGTTCGTGCAGGAGAGCCGCAAGGAGCTGGTGACCGTTCTCTTCGACAAGCTGATGAAGGGCCTCAGCATCCAGCGCTACAAGGGCCTGGGCGAGATGAACCCCGAGCAGCTGTGGGAGACGACCATGGATCCCGAGAACCGCACCCTGCTGCAGGTGGGGATGAACGACCTGCACGAGTGCGAGGAGATCTTCGACACCCTGATGGGCAATGACGCGGCCAAGCGCAAGGACTTCATCGTGCAGAACGCCCTGAACGTGCGCAATCTGGACATCTAAAGGAAACCGGCATGGAAGGAAAAGACAAGGAAACCCAAGAGCGCAGGCCCAAGGTCGAGGAAGTCGCCATCGAGAACGAGATGCGCACCTCGTACCTCGACTACTCGATGTCGGTCATCATCGGCCGGGCCATCCCCGACATCCGCGACGGCCTGAAGCCGGTCCACCGCCGCTGCCTGTTCTCCATGCACCAGACCGGCTCGCACCACAACCAGCCCTACAAGAAATCGGCGCGCATCGTCGGCGACGTGATGGGCAAGTACCACCCGCACGGCGACGCCGCCATTTACGACACCCTGGTGCGCATGGCTCAGGATTTCTCCCTGCGCTACCCCCTGGTCGACGGCCAGGGCAACTTCGGCTCGATCGACGGCGATCCGCCGGCGGCCATGCGCTACACCGAGGCCCGCCTGCACAAGATCACCAACGAGATCCTCAACGACCTGGACAAGGGCACGGTGGATTTCACCCCCAATTACGACGGCTCGCTGTCCGAGCCGGCGATCCTGCCCTCGCTGCTGCCCATGCTGCTGCTGAACGGCACCTCGGGCATCGCCGTCGGCATGGCCACCTCCATCCCGCCGCACAACCTCGGCGAGCTGGTCGACGCCTTCGTCCACTTCGTCGACAACCGCGACGCCAGCCTCGGCGAGCTGATGAAGATCATGCCCGGCCCCGATTTCCCCACCGGCGGCTTCATCTTCGGCCAGAACATGATCCGCGCGGCCTACGAGACGGGCAAGGGCAGCTTCGTCGTCCGCGCCAAAGCCGTGGTCGAGTCCGACGCCAAGGGGCGGCAGAAGATCGTCATCACCGAGATCCCCTACCAGACGAACAAGGCCAAGATCCTGGAGAGC
>CAYXCX010000004.1:0-3566 GCA_964463405.1 uncultured Clostridia bacterium | reverse complement strand
ATCTCCGACCTGCGCGACTAATCGGACCGCGACGGCCTGCGCGTCGTCATCGAGATCAAAAAGGACGAAATCCCCGAGGTCATCCTCAACACGCTGTACAAGCACACGCAGCTGCAGATCAGCTACTCGATCATCCTGCTGGCGATCGTCAACCAGCAGCCGCAGCAGTTCACCCTGATCGACTATTTCAATTACTTCCTCGGCCACCGCAAGGAGATCATCCGCCGCCTCTCGCTCTTCGAGCTGGACAAGGCCGAAAAGAGGGCGCACATCATCGAGGGGCTGAAGACCGCCCTGGGCAAGCTCGACCTGGTGATCAAGATCATCCGCGGGGCCAAGAACCGCCCCGAGGCCAAGGCGCAGCTGATGGAGAAGATCAAGCTGACCGCGGTTCAGGCCGACGCCATCCTCGACATGCAGCTCTACCGCCTGACCGGCCTGGAGATCGAGAAACTGGAAAACGAGTACATTGACCTGATCAAGCAGATCAATTACCTGCGCGAGCTGCTGGCCAGCGAGCGGCTGTTGCTGAACGTGATCAAGGAGGAGCTGCGCAAGGTCAAGGAGCAGTTCGCCGACAAGCGGCGCACCGAGATCGTCGAAAAGCCGCTGTCTGAGTTCCGCATCGAGGACATGATCAAGGACGAGGACTTCGTCATCTCCTACACGCGCAACGGCTACATCAAGCGCACCACGCTCAGCTCGTACCGCAGCATGGGCCGGGGCACGTTGGGCCGCAAGGGCATCGGCCTGAAGGAGGAGGACGTCATTTCGCGCGTTTTCGTCGCCTCGGCGCACGCCTACATCCTGGCCTTCACCGAGACGGGGCGCATGTTCTGGATCCGGGTCTACGACATCCCCGAGGCCGACAGCGCCGGCCGCGGCAAGCCCATCAACCGCCTCATCGGCATCGCGCCCGAGGAGCGGGTCTGCTCGGTCATCAACGTCCGCGAGTTTTCCGAGGACAAGTACGTAATGCTGTTCTCCCGGCAGGGCTATGTCAAGAAGACCTCGCTGGCCGAGTTCTCCCACCCGCGCAACAGCGGCATCATCGCCGCCGACGTCCCCGGGGACGACCGGCTGTTGGAGGCGGTGATCACCAACGGCAGAAGCGAGGTGATCCTGGGCACCTACCTGGGCAAGGCCCTGAAATTCAGCGAGGACAACGTCCGCCCCATGGGCCGCGCCGCCCGCGGCGTGACCGCCATCAGGCTGGGCAAGGGCGACTGCGTGGTCGGCGCCGACGTCATCGGCGAAAAGGACAAGTACATCCTGACCGTCACCGAAAACGGCATCGGCAAGAAGTCCGACCTGTCGCTGTACCGCCTGCAGAACCGCGGCGGCAAGGGGCTGATCAACATCAAGATCAACGAGAAGCTGGGCAAGGTCGTCGGCCTGGCCACCCTGGGCGAGGAGGACAGCGAGATCATCCTCTGCTCGGAAAAAGGCATCCTCAACAAGCAGGACACCTCCGCCCTGCGCGCTAAGGGGCGGGCGACCCAGGGGGTGCGCCTGGTCAACCTGCGCCCCGGCGATCGGGTGGTCTCCATCGAGAAGGTGCAGCAGGACGAGTAACGGTCAGCGCCGCAGGCGGAGCACGTTTTGCGCCACCTGCTCCTGCAGCTGCCCGGCCTCGACCTGCTTGATGGCGGCGATTCGTTCCAGCACGCGCAAGACGGCCAGCGGCGTGTTGACCTTTCCCCGCTCGGGCTCTGGCGCCAGGTAGGGGGAGTCGGTCTCGCTCAGCAGGCGGTCAAGAGGCGTGGCGGCCACGACCTGGCGCAGCGCCTCGGCCTTGCGGAAGGTGACGATCCCGGAAAAGGAGAGTGTCCCGCCCCGGGCCACGATCGCCGCCGCCGTCGCGGCGTCGCCGGTGTAGCAGTGGAAGACCACCGGCGGCTCGAAACGCTCCTCGTCCAGGATGCGCAGCACCCGCTCCTCGGCCTGGCGCGAGTGGATGACCAGGGGCAGGCGCCGCTCGGCGGCGATCGCCGCCTGGCGGCGAAATACCCGCTCCTGGTCTTGTTGCCGCGAGAAGTCGTAATGAAAGTCCAGGCCGACCTCGCCCAGCCCCAGCACGCGCTGGGAGTCGAGAAAGCGGCCCAGCCGGCGCTCAACCTCCGGGGTGTAGGCGCCGGCCTGGTGGGGATGGGCGCCGGCGACGGCGGCGATGGACTCATGGTAGGCGAGCATCTCCGCGGTCAGGGCCAGCGAGCGCTCGCTGTGGGCGTCGGCCACGGTGACCAGCAGGCTGAACCCCGCCGCCAGGCAGCGGTCGATGAGGAGCCAGCGCTCGGCGTCGTAGGCGGCGTCGTCCAGGTGGCAGTGAAAATCGATGGGGCCGGCAGGTGGCATGACCCCATTGTATCGCAAACCACGGCAACGAAACAGCTCTCCCCGACGATGCCCCGGAGGCGATTCAATCTCCGGCCGTCGGGGGAATTCCCCGACGGGTCGGGGCGAAAGCATTCGCCGGCGGGGCGGTTGACGGCGCGCGGGGGCGATCGTATAATGCGCTGGGAGCGAGCATGGTCAGCGGCCTGAACAAGAGCAAGGTAGCGGCGATCCTGAAAATCACCGAGGATCTCAACCGCGTCAAGGACATCGACTCGCTTCTCGACCGCGTGCTGCTGGAGGCGCGGCGTTTCTCGCGCGCCGAGGCCGGCTCCATCTACCTGCTGGAGGGCGGCCGGTTGCGCATCAACTACGTGCAGAACGACGCCCTGATGCGCCAGCAGAGCGGCAAGAAGTACTTGTACCAGAACCACGAGATTCCGGTCAACGACCAGTCGATGGCCGGCTACGTGGCCATGACCCGCAAGCCGCTGATCATCGCCGACGCCTACGCCCTGGACGCCGGCGTCCCCTACGGCTTCAACCGCTCCTTTGACGAGACGGCGCGCTACCGCACGCGCTCGGTGCTGACCGTGCCGCTGATGGCCAGCCAGAACCGGCTCATCGGCGTGATGCAGATCATCAACTCCCTGGGCGAAACCGGGGCAGCCGTCCCCTTCCGCCTGGAGGACGAGCTGGTGACCGCCTACTTTGCCAACCACGCCGCCGGCGGCATCGAGAAGGCGAAAATGACGCGCGAGATCATCCTGCGCATGATCGGCATCGCCGAGCTGCGCGACCCCCAGGAGACCGGGGCCCACGTCAACCGCGTCGGCGCCTACTCGATCGAAGTCTACTCCAGGTGGGCCGCCGGCCGCGGCGTGGCCGAGCATGAAATCCGGAGCGTGCGCGACATCCTGCGCATCGCCGCCATGCTGCACGACGTGGGCAAGGTGGCCATTTCCGACACGCTGCTGAAAAAGCGCGGGCCCCTCTCGGACGAGGAGTACGCCCAGATGCAGCGCCATGTCCTCCACGGCGCCCGGCTGTTCCGGGATTCCACCTCCGACTGGGACGACATGGCCGCCGAGATCGCCCTGCACCACCACGAGCGCTGGGACGGCAGCGGCTATCCGGGCAGGACGGGCGGCATGGACGCGGACCAGTGGCGGCCGGGCCCGGGATTGCAGGGCGGCGAAATCCCGCTTTTCGCCCGCATCGTCTCCCTGGCC
>CAYXCX010000003.1:883-26623 GCA_964463405.1 uncultured Clostridia bacterium | reverse complement strand
CCGAGATCACCGTCTCCTCGGTCTCGTCGTCGAAGCGCACCCGGAAGGATGGGTCCTCCAGCGACAGCTTGTGCAGCGCCGCCGACAGCTTGTCGCGCTCCTTGGCCGACGGCGGCTCCACCTTCAGGTCGATGACCGTCTCGGGATAGTGGATCGTCTCCAGCAGCAGCGGCTCCTTCTCGGCGCACAGCGTGTCGCCGGTGGTGGTGAACTTGGTGCCGATCAGGGCGGCGATGTCGCCGGCGCGCACCCCCTCGACCTCCTCGCGGCGGTCGGCGTGGATGCGCAGGATGCGGCCGACGCGCTCGCGCTTGTCCTTGACCGGGTTGTAGACGTAGGAGCCGGCCTGCAGCTCGCCGGAATAGACGCGGATGAACGTCTGCTGGCCGACGTAGGGGTCGTTGATGATCTTGAAGGCCAGGGCGGCGAAGGGCTCCTTGGCCGAAGGGTGGCGCGAGACGGCCTTGTCGCGGTCGTCCAGGTCGTGGCCGACGATCAGGCCGCGGTCGATGGGCGAGGGCAGGTAGTCGACGATGGCGTCCAGCAGCAGGCGCACCCCCTTGTTCTTGAAGGAGCTGCCGCAGAAGACCGGGGTCAGGCCCAGCGTGAGCACGGCGTGGCGCGTGGCGCGCTTGATGTCCTCGACGGTGGCCTCGCCCTCGTTGAGGAACTTGTCCATCAGCTCCAGGTCGAAGTCGGCCAGGCGCTCGATCAGCGCGGCGCGCAAGGTCCGCGCCTTTTCCAGCAGCGCCTCCGGCACCGGCCCGGTCCTCATCTCCATGCCGTCGAAGGTGACCGCCTGCATCGTCACCAGGTCGACGACGCCGGCGAAGCTCTCCTCGCTGCCGATGGGCAGCTGGTAGGCCAGGGCGTTGGCGCCCAGCATGTCGTTCATCATCTGCACCGTCTGGGGCAGGTCGGCCCCCTGGCGGTCCATCTTGTTGACGAAGGCGATGCGCGGCACCTTGTAGCGGTCGGCCTGGTGCCAGACCGTCTCGCTCTGGGGCTCGACGCCGCCCACGGCGCAGAAGACCATGGCGATGCCGTCGAGCACGCGCAGCGAGCGCTCGACCTCGACGGTGAAGTCGATGTGCCCCGGGGTGTCGATGAGGTTGATCTGGTGGCCCTGCCAGCTGGTGGTGATGGCCGCCGAGGAGATGGTGATGCCGCGCTCCTGCTCCTGCTTCATGAAGTCCATCACCGCCTGGCCGTCGTGGACCTCGCCGGTGCGGTGGATGAGGCCGGTGAAGAACAGGATGCGCTCGCTGGTGGTGGTCTTGCCGGCGTCGATGTGGGCCACGATGCCGAGGTTGCGGATCTTGTGCATGACCGACTGTTCCATTAGACGATGCTCCTTGCTTGCGCGACCTTGCGTGGCCAGAGCTTTGTGGACGCATGGCTGCCGTCCGGAGGCACTGGGTCAATGATTCTGGACCAGGAATATGCGGATGTTATTTGCCTGTTCTCAGGAAATTGATCGCCCGAAGCGCAGGAACCATTATACACCAACCGGGCCCGCCTGCCAAGTGGGCGCCATCCTGGCGCCCCGGGGCGGGGTTGCATCGCCGGCGGGGTTCGGCTATGATGGCCACTCATGCTGCGCACGGCCCTGTGGTTCGCCTATTTCTGGCTTTTCCAGGCGGCTGCCATTTTTTTTCTGCTCGCCCATTCCCTGCTCGGGCTCCTGGGGCTGAAACGCAAGCAGGACCGCCTTCTCGAATGGGTCACCGGCTCCTGGGCGCGGCAGATGATCGCCGCCGCCGGCGGCAAAATCGAGGTGACCGGACTGGAGAACCTGCCGGCGCGGGGCGGCAGGCTCTATGTTGCCAACCACCAGGGCGCCTTCGACATCCCGCTGCTCATCGGCTACCTGCCGGGCGTCAAGGGCTTCGTTTCCAAGAAGGAGAACTTCCGCCTGCCCCTCGTCTCCAGCTGGATGAGGCGGCTGCATTGCGTGGTCCTGGACCGGGAAAATTTGCGGCAATCGGTCCAGGCCATTGCCCAGGGAGTGCGCGACCTGAAAGCCGGGCGTTCGCTGGTGGTTTTTCCCGAGGGGACGCGCAGCAAGTCGGGCAGGCTGCAGCGTTTCAAGGAAGGCAGCTTCAAGCTGGCCATCCGTTCGCAGTCGGTCGTCGTGCCGCTGACCATCGACGGCTCCTGGCGCCTGTTCGAGGGCAACCGCGGCCGCATCAGGCCGGGGCTTGTCCGGCTGCACGTCCATCCCCCGGTCGTTTTGGCCGACCTGCCCGCCGGGCAGCGGGAGGATCCGGCCGACCTGGTGCGCGCCATCATCGCCTCCAAGCTGCCAACTTGATATTTTGATTTTTTGTCGAGTCAGCCGCTTGAATGGGAAGACCAGGCTTGTTGACCTGAACCCCCGGAATTCATTTAAAAAAGAATTAAATTAATGTGCTTGAAAAACGCAATCTTGCGTTAAGATTGGGGATCAAATAAGCCCTCGGTCCTTAAGGATCGCTTTGGCTTCCTGGCCGGAAAACTGCAGGTAGATTGCCGTCGTGTTCAGGTTGGCATGGCCCAGGACCTGCTGCACGATGGTCAAGGGCACGCCGGCCCGGACCAATTCCATGGCCCGGGTATGGCGCAGGACGTGCGGATGGGCGAGGGCCTTGGGAAACCCGCACTCCAGGGCAAGCTTTTTAAATATTACGAAAAAATTTGAACGGTCAATCGAAAATGCTTTGCCCTTCATTTCGGGATACTGTGCCAGGTAACGGGCCAGTTTTTTTACCGCCGGCAGGGGCACGGGAACCATCTTTCTCATCTTTTTCTTATGGGGATTGTGACGTTTCAGCACGGCCATGGTCACGTCACCGGTTCGATAATCCACGTCGGCCTGGTCATCGATGCCTGCCACCTCGGAAATCCGGGCGCCGGTAAAGCGCAAAAACAAAAACATGAGAAAGAAGCGTCCTCGGATGCGGGCGATTCTGGGCCGCGGTGCCTTTTTGTAAAAATCCCTGAATTTAGCGGTCAATATTTTTAGCTGTTTTTCATTCAGGTAATCAATGTTCTGCCAGACCTGGTTTGAGACCTGCAGGCTGTTGTAATACGGGTTAGGAGAGCTCACGCTTCAAGTCCGGAATCCTGGGGATCATCCTTTATATCATTTTTAAGTGGGCCGGAGTTTTGATCGACTATTTTCAGAATATTGTCCATTTTACTGAGTTCTCTTTCGAAAAAGTTTTTAACTTCTTGCCATGGAATTGGCGTCTTCATTTCCAGCGGCGGATCGTTTTCCGCATCATTAAAATAGGTCAGGCTTTTCAGGGCGTGGATGATGCTTGGCTTGAATTTCCTGTATTTATCCTTATATAAAAACATGGCGTCAATAATGGATATGTTCTTAAATTTCATCATGGAAAAGAGATCGACAAAATCCCGCTTTTTGCCTCTGCTGGAGATCGCCTCGATCTTCATGCCAATTAGATCATCCATTGCCGAGATGTTGACGCCTTCGAATTGATGGAATTTCCCGATCATTTCAGGTTGATAAAAAATAAAACTTATGCTGGTGCCGTTAAAGCCGCCGATCAAATTGTTGCCGTCCAAAAATCTGTTTTTGTAATCACCCAGAGCGGAAAGTGTCCGACCCAGAGCCAATCCGTCAAAGCTTTTGTTGCTGAAAAAATCAAGATCATAGGAAATGCGATGCCCCAAGTGGAGGGCAACGGCCGTGCCGCCAGCAAGATAAAAATCAATCAGCAGCGATCCGTTTTTAAGGATCAGCAAATTATTTCTGGAATTGACGTCAAGCGTTTCGCTATGCATCATCGCCTCCAAACAACAATTTCCAAAAATGAGAGCTTCTTTCTGAAATGTCCCTGCATGAATAAAGAGCTTCTTTTATTGTTTCTTTGGAAAAATGATCCAACAGCCATTTGACTTCCTGGACATCACCCAACTCAAGAATTCGCTCGATTATATAGGATTTGTATCGGTCAATATCGATTGCCGAAACATCGGAATCCCAAAAAATGATTTTGAATTCGTTTAGATTTTCAAATCGTTTTTTCACTATCATTATTGTAAGCGAATTGTTGTAAAATGTCAATGCCCGGTCTTGGGTATTTCTTGCTAGATGAGATTTTGTCCTGAAAGTTTAAAAAAACTCATTAAATACAACATAATAAACATTTAGTTGTGCCAAAATGCCAAGAATTGCACCGGGCTGCAAGCAGAATTGGGAAAATAATAATGAAAGCCCTAGTACTAATACTTTTTTACCCTCATGGCCTTTCCTCTTTGCTTATTTTCCTTTGACGCAATCAACTTGTTTTTGCTTCAATGGCTGAAGCAAATATTGTGTCCTTTGACAATTTCAAAGAAGAAGTGTCTATATCTATTATACGTTGAACTTCTGCCATAAACCAATTGTTTCTATCAATCATTGAATCAAGTGACCATAGTTTATTGTATTTATTGGAATTGTAGTCGTCAACTATCAACTGTGAAATCCGAAAAGAAGTAAAACCATTGTCTTTGTCTTTCTTTTTACCATATCCACTGTAAATGCTAATTTTATCTGCAAAAGAATAGTGTTTTGCTTCAAGATTCCTTTTGTCACTGAGAATGGTAAGATTACCTGCGCTGTGAAGAAAACGTTCTGCAACTCTATTTTCGATGTGAGACCAATCGTGATTCTCTTTGTATTTTTGTGGCAAAATGTGTTCTGCTTGTAGATATTTTCCAAGTTCAATAAAGGACGAGAAATCTGCCTCTCTGTTTTGATATTCTATGGTCAGCAATAAGGGTTTGGCCCAAGATTCTGAATAGATGTCTCCTGAAAGATTTTTAAGAACAGCGGAAGCGATATTGTCTTCTTTAAGTTTAGAATTAAGGTCTTTTTCTATATCGGTAATAGGTTTATTAGTTTTAATCGACCCGATAATGGTAAACGAAATTTGCTTTACTGCACTTAATGTTTTCCCCGCAATCCAATACAGGTAATAAAACCTTCTCATCAAAGATTTCAGTTTATTATAATCAGGATATTTAGAATGAACGGCAGATAAAAGAATGGCTTTCCAGAACATGCCCCAGGGTAAATACCACAACGAATAGATTTCTCTATCTTCTGGTTCCCATATATTGCTTCTATATTCTTGTACAAATATTTTGAAGTCGTGGATAATTGTATTTGAATTTTTTAGTTTGAATTGAGCTTGAAGTTCTTCAACTACTGACTTCTTTGGATTCATTGCCAAGAGGTAATACATATAAAGCATAAATAAGTCTGTTAAACTGACATCAAGGCCTGAAGTGTTTTGTTCAATTGCTTGCCAGTCTGCCATAAAAGCCTTTCTGCCAGCATCGTCTAAAGGCGAAAGCAAGTAACTCTTCAGTAAATCGGCTGGTGATAAATCAAGACCGCGGTCGTTTAGCACTTGAAAGAGTTTGATTGCAAATGGAACATCTGAACAAATTATTTTGATGATCTTAACTTGGTTAAACAAATAATCTGCAAAACCTCCAGCGGTTTTTTCGCCAAGTTCTAAAAGTTTTGAATAAAACAAAAAGGCAGTATTTAAAAAACGATAGCGTGGGCCTTTTTCAATATCTTTTTTTGATGGTTTTTCTAAACCAGCAAAGGTCGTTCTATCAATAATATCTGCTGAGAAATCATTTTGATGACTTGGATGCGTGTTCAAACGTAATCGGTTGACTGAATTAGAGTTAAAAACACAACTATGAATTTTGCCGACTCTTATAACATTTGGATTTGTGTTTACATCGACATCTTGATTAATGTTAGGATAGAGATTTTTGAGAACATTAAAGAGAATCATGAGTGTTGTTAGTCGTTGTTGACCGTCAACAACTTCTTGGATTGGTGAGTGATCTCGTGAAACAACGATTAATGAACCAAGAAAATAGTTAAAATCAATTAGTTTATTCTGGGAATGATTAAGATATGCTGAAGAAAGATCGTCCCAAAGTTTCTCAATCTGTTCATCACGCCAGCTATAAGTTCTTTGATAGTCAGGGATTTGATAAATTGGGTCGCCGTCTTGAAATATTTGACTTATAGTAAGACTAAATGGTTTGAAAGTGTCTTCTGCCATAATTTCTCCTTATCTATTTGTTTCATTGTATTTGAGATAGTCTTGACAAGCAAGACAACACTGTTCAGGAAGATTTTAGATGATGCAATATGGATAAAACTTATCCACTTTGGTGCCTTACTTCTTTACTTCTTTATTTTGGATTGAACGATATCCTAGTGAATTATCTTTCGTGTTTTCCGTGCGGGCTGTAGCTGCAGGAGCCTAAAGAAGAAGAACCGCAGTAAATACATTTATTGCCGCCGCTTCCGTGCTGGTGCTTTTTGTGTGGGCTATATGAGCAAGAGCCGTATGAAGTTGAACCGCAAAAAACACAATGCTTTTCGTCCCCTGAATGCTCATGCTTACCGTGGGGGCTTTGCGAGCAAGGTCCGTATGATGAAGAATTACAAAAGATGCATTTGTCCATTATGTCCCTCCTTGAGTGATTTTGTTCCAATACTATATTTATTGCAAGTCGGAAAAATCCGAATACCGTACGCGAACTTGTTCCTAACTACCAAATTGCTCAAAAGAGCCCCATCCTTGCGTAATCGGCCTCGTCTTCGGGGAAGCGGTCGCTCTCTTTCCAGCCCTCCTCCTTCAGGTCGGACATAATGTGCAGGCGGGCGGCCAGGGTCGCGTCCCAGCCGAACAGTTTCTCGGCTTCGCGCAGCCCTTCCTGGTGATGGCGCCTGCCCCATTCAGCCGTACCGGCGAACTCGTCGAGCCAGAGGTGTATTTCGGTATAGGGTTTTCCAAAGATTTCCAGGGATTCTTTCTCGTGTTCTTCCAGCTTCATTCAGTTTCCGCTTCCTTTTTCGTCGAGTATTTAGCTAGCACCCCGGTGAATTTTCCAAAAAACTCCGTGATGTCGAAATAATAGTTCTCCTGCTTTCCCCCCGCGAATTCTACGGTCAGGATGTCATAGTGTCTCCCGACGCGGGAGATGAGTTCCTGGCGCACCACGTTGAATTCCTTGCTCAGGCTCTGGAACTTCAGGCGCAAGTAGGAATGCTCCGCAGCTACCCCTTCGTTCGTGTCGGCGGCGTTTATGATTTCGATAGCTTCTTTCAATGTTTCGCCGGTCCGCGGGCTGAATAATATCCGTTTATCGCTCCCGTCCACTGCGCAGGTAATGACGCAGCGCCGCACCGTTTTCGTACCTTTTTTTATGAAGATCATATCGGCCAGGACGGCATCTTCGAGATGGATACGCCTCTTGTTTTTATAGCGGAAAGGACCGACCTCGCGGCCGTCATAAAATATCCAGTCGGCGTCTCCCCTGCGGAAATAGGCGACGAAGCGACTGTCTTCGGTGAAGCCTGGGGCTTTGAGTTCGTAAGTGCCGTATACCCTGCCGTCGATGACAATCATGTCCTTTTTGCCTCGGCCAATTAGCGCAAACCAGCGGCGGCTGTCGGAGCTGAAGTCGAAGATAAACTTCGGGAAAGAGCAGTTGCTGTATTCCCGACCGTCAACGACGATGCCCTCGAAGTCCTCTCTTTTGGCATGGACCATCCAGCGCCGGCCGTCTGGGCTGAAAAAATGGATAAACGGGGCCTCGCAGGGACCGTAGACCCTCTCGCCATTGATCACGATATTCTGCTGGGTGCGGGTGTCGTCTCCGAAGAGCTCCCGGCAGAAGAAAATATGTCCTCCAGGGCTGAATTCACCCCGGGGCTCGAGCTCGGTAAAAGGGCCAGACTCTTTGCCGTCCAGGACCAGGTAAAAGCCCTTCCCCTGTCCATCCCTGCTGGCGATTGCCGCCCAGCGCCCACCCTGGAGTGAGAAATGGGCCGACCATACTTCGTAATAAGGGGGGTCGATTCAGAAAACGGAAAATAAAGCACGTTAAGCTTTATGGTAATAAGGTTATGATGGGTTACAATTAGCTTCATGTGTTGTAATAGCAAGGATTCCGGTAAAATCTAGTTGCGATTTCCTATTGCCAATCTTAATAATTTTGCAATATAATTTTGCAACATGAGAAGGTTTTATCATTACAAAACCTTTTAACATCGCAATAACTGCTATTTTCACAATGCAATTCTTCTGACAAGGAGGCCTAATGCCGCGCCGTTCCATCCTGTCCACTGCCGAACGCGACACCCTGCTCGCACTTCCGGATGCCAAGGATGAATTGATCAAGCACTACACTTTAAACGCAACTGACTTGTCGATCATCCGCCAGCATCGCGGGCCTGCAAACCGTCTGGGCTTTGCCGTACAGCTTTGTTATCTGCGTTTCCCCGGTATTGTCTTGGGCGTCGACGAATCGCCTTTTCTTCCCTTGCTGCGCCTAGTGTCTTCACAGATCAAGGTGCCTGTCAAAACCTGGAATGAATACGGCCAGCGCGAGCAAACACGACGTGAGCACCTAGTCGAGTTGCAAGCAGTGTTTGGTTTCAAACCGTTTACCATGAGTCATTACCGGCAAGCGGTTTATAAGCTGACGGAGCTAGCTTTGCAGACAGACAAGGGTATCGTACTGGCCGGCGCATTAATAGAGAACCTTAGGCGTCAAGCCATTATCCTGCCCGCTATGAATGCTATTGAGCGCGCAAGCGCCGAGGCCATCACACGCGCCAATCGACTCATTTATACAGCACTGACAGATTCCTTGTCGGCCGTCCATCGTCAACGCCTAGACGAGCTACTTAAACGCAAGGAAAGCAGCAAGACAACCTGGCTTGCCTGGTTGCGCCAGTTGCCCGCCAAGCCGAACTCGCGGCACATGCTAGAACACATTGAACGCCTAAAAGCCTTACAGGTACTAGATTTACCTGCGGGCATCGAGCGGCAGGTTCACCAGAACCGCCTACTCAAGATTGCACGCGAAGGCGGGCAGATGACTCCCGCCGACTTGGCCAAGTTTGAGTCGCAGCGGCGCTACGCCACGCTAGTAGCATTGGCAATTGAAGGCATGGCCACCGTCACCGACGAAATCATTGACCTACATGACCGTATCCTGGGCAAACTATTTAATGTCGCTAAAAAAAAGCATAAGCAGCAGTTTCAAGCAACTGGCAAGGCCATCAACGACAAGGTGCGGCTGTACTTTAAAATCGGCCAAGCCCTGATCGAAGCAAAACAGAGCGGTGGCGATCCTTTTGCGGCCATCGAAGCAGTAATCCCGTGGGATAGCTTCGCTGCCAGCATCACAGAGGCACAGAAGCTCGCGCAACCTGCTGATTTCGATTTTTTGCACCGCATCGGCGAGAGCTACGCCACACTGCGTCGTTACGTGCCGGAGTTTCTATCCGTACTGAAGTTGAACGCAGCGCCGGCAGCAAAAAATGTGCTTGATGCTGTTGACGTGCTGCGTGGCATGAATGCCGACAACGTTCGCAATGTGCCCGCCGGCGCCACAACCGCGTTCGTCAAGCCGCGTTGGGCGAATCTGGTTTTCACTGACGACGGTATCAACCGACGCTACTATGAATTGTGCGCACTGTCAGAACTCAAGAACGCATTGCGCTCAGGTGATGTCTGGGTGCAGGGTTCACGCCAGTTCAAGGATTTCGACGAATATCTGGTGCCTGTTGAGAAGTATGCGACTTTAAAGCTGACCAGCGAATTGCCGCTGGCCGTGACCACCAACTGCGACCAGTACCTGCATGACCGGCTATTGCAGCTGGAACAGCAGCTTGCAATAGTCAATCGCATGGCGGCGGCCAACACCCTACCCGACGCAATCATCACCGAGTCGGGCCTGAAGATCACGCCATTTGATGCGGCGGTGCCAGACGCCGCACAATTTTTGATCGATCAAACCAGTTTGTTGTTACCACACATCAAGATCACTGAGCTACTGATGGAAGTTGATGATTGGACGGACTTCACCCGCCATTTCACGCACCTCAAGACTGGTGACAAAGCCAAAGATAAGACCTTGTTATTGACCACAATCCTGGCTGACGGCATCAACTTGGGCCTGACCAAGATGGCTGAATCTTGCCCCGGAACGACCTATGCCAAACTGGCTTGGCTACAAGCTTGGCATATACGGGATGAAACCTACTCTGCTGGGTTAGCCGAACTTGTAAATGCCCAGTTCAACCAACCATTTGCCGAGAACTGGGGCGAAGGTACTACATCATCATCGGATGGCCAGCGTTTCAAAGCAGGGGGCAAAGCCGAGAGCACCGGCCACATCAACCCAAAATATGGCGGCGAACCGGGTCGGATGTTTTACACCCACATTTCCGACCAGTATGCGCCATTTAGTACCAAGATTATTAACGTAGGCGTGCGTGATTCAACCTATGTGCTCGATGGGTTGCTTTACCACGAATCGGATTTACGGATTGAGGAGCACTATACCGATACAGCAGGCTTTACAGATCATGTCTTCGGACTAATGCACCTATTGGGCTTCCGCTTCGCGCCGCGCATCCGTGACCTTGGCGACACCAAGCTGTACATCCCCAAAGGCAATGCCAGTTATGCTACACTCAAGCCAATGATTGGCAGCACGATCAATATTAAGCATATCCGCGCCCATTGGGATGAAATCCTGCGCCTGGCCACTTCGATCAAACTGGGCACAGTTACAGCCTCGCTGATGCTGCGCAAATTGGGTAGCTACCCTCGCCAGAACGGCTTGGCCGTAGCGCTGCGCGAAATCGGGCGCATCGAGCGCACGTTGTTCATCCTAGACTGGTTGCAAAGCATTGAACTGCGCCGCCGCGTACACTCAGGGCTGAACAAGGGAGAAGCCCGCAACGCGCTGGCCAGAGCTGTGTTTTTCTACCGGCTGGGTGAAATCCGAGATCGCAGTTTTGAGCAGCAACGTTATCGCGCCAGTGGCCTTACCCTGTTGACAGCGGCTATCGTGCTATGGAACACGATATATCTGGAGCGTGCCACGAACGCCTTGCGTGATCATGGGCAGTCGATAGATGCCACACTACTGCAATACCTGTCGCCGCTCGGCTGGGAGCATATAAATCTGACTGGTGATTACCTGTGGCGCAGCAGCGTCAAGATCGGCGCCGGCAAGTTCAGGCCACTGCGGCCGCTGCCTCTGGCTTAACGTGCTTTATTTTCCGTTTTCTGAATCGACCCCAAGAAGGAAAACTGGTGATCACATGGACCAGATTGTCTTGTCATGGGTTTCGATAAATCGAAGTGCGTTTGCAACTCTTCTCCCTGGCGCACAATGTCGATAATTATTTTCGCACGTTGGCGCTGCCCCGGAAAGTCAGCCAATGTTCGTTGACAACGATCATTGAAAAGCTCATTAAGATCGGCGCGAAGTTTGTTCGGCCAAAGAACGTGACGCTCCAGTTGGCCGAAGTGGCGATTTCGCGGAGTATATTTGCGATGATCCTGGACAAGATCGCTCAATTGCGGCTGGCGCCAAAAATCGGCTAAGACAAATGATGCGTGGGAAACAAGGGCGCTCAGCTTCCCAGGGAGAGGTTTGCCTTCAAGTCGAGAAAAAGAGAGGTGGCAGAGGTGAAATGCCAGAATCGTAGTTCTGTAAGTCTGAAAAGATTGGTTCGAGACCAGAGTTCTTAAAAAACAGCATCCTTATGGGAGAACCTAATTAAAAAGAGGAGGTGGCGGATGGCTTTTCGCGAGTTATATGGGAAATCCCGGTTTAAAAAAGTTGACCTCCTTATGTCAATGCCATTAGTTGATTGTATTCCGGAATTCAGAACCGCATCATCCCAAATATCACATTTTTCCCTATTGACACCAAATAACCAGCCCGCTAAAGTAACTATAAAATGAAAGAGAATTCATGTTAAGAATAACCAATAAGATTTCTTATTTTAGAAAGATTTGTTTGAGTACTTATTTATGTACTTATAAGTTTGACGCTTCTCACAATCAGAAATCATTAAAAAAACTATTTGCTTTTCAATGCATTTTTTTATTCTTGTTTTATCCTTTATTGTATTCTCAGAATGACTTCTTGTATGATTTCAAAATTCCTCAACAAAACGTAATAGACTGTTTTAATAATATTAAAAGTTTCCCCGCTGCGATTAAGATCAATATAGTTATATTTATTAAACCGTCAGAAAAATCTCATGTTATTGATACAAATAAGATTGGCTTCATTGTAGAAGAATTTATGGGGGCTGTTGAATATTGGGTTGTATGCTCCCATAATCCAAGCCTGAATAATTTACCTGATAAATGGAATTGGATAAGTTCTGACAAAAACAAGATCACTTCAATAATAAAAGATTATTATTGTCCCGATTGCAGTTCGCTGCTTATAGTAAAGGAGAATAGAGTTAAATTCTATTCAGCCACAATCAATGTGGATTTTATTAGAGAATGGCTTAAGGAGAATATTTTAAAATGAAGTTGTTTAATTGTTATTTTATTTATTTCCTATTCATAACCTCGCCCTTGGTTTACGCCGAAGAATTTAAAATATTAGAAAAAGACGTAAAGTATTCCACTCTTTACATATTCCCTCAGGAACGTGAATCTTTAATAACCAGTCCAATTAATGCCATATACGATGATGGGAACATTCTGTTTTTGGGTAGTAAGATTAGCAGAATATTGGTTTTTAATGATAAAAAGCATTCGCATTCAATTGGCAGTCCCGGAATGGGTCCAGGAGATATTTTTAATCCAATATCATTTTGTATTTGCAATGATTTGATTTATGTTCTTAATGAAGGGTGCAGGATCGAAGTCTTCAACAAACAGGGCCAAGCGGTAAAGTCGATCAAACTTGAAATCGTTGGCACCCTTAACATCTTTGCCATAACTGATTTCAAGGTTCATGGCAATCATATTTATGTTTCTTTTGGAAAAGGAGAAACCAAATTAATAAAATTCGATTTAAACGGCAGATTCATCGAAAACGTGATCAGTTTTGGGCAGGACAATGAATTAATTCCCAATGGATATTTCAGTAATTATCGCCTGTCAATTTTTAATGATACAATAATCTTTGTTGACCAGTCTTCATCCCGGTTGGAAGTGTATGGTCTATATTCAAAAAAGCTTTTAAGTTTTATGAAATCTGTTGATCCAGATGTGATGCAAAAATATCATGAGGCCATGAAGGAAAAAAGCGCTGGCCAAAATCATTTAATGAAGTTTATAGTTGCTAGGATTTCATTTGATGAAGAGAACGGTATTGTAAATGTTTTGCCTCTCACGCAAGACAAGGACCGACCTTTTTACTTTTTCTATGAAATACATATCCAAAATAATGTAATCGTAAAAAACAGAATGTTTTATCCAAATTCAAAACAAGAAAAGATTCGTTTTGCTTTTCGAGGGAAAAACAATGATGTTTATTTAATTGATGGGAATTACGATATGTTCAAAATAAATAAAAATGGAGGATAAAATGAAAAAACTCATCATGGTTGGCTTGATTTTAATGTTTGTTTTGCTGGGGCCTGCTGCATCAGTTTTAAACGCTTGCAGATGTCCTATAGCCCAGCCAGGTTACGTTTTAGATTCATTTACTTGTATCCAGGATATATATGGGTGTACCTGTTCTTGCACTTATGTGTATGAACCATAATACGTAAATCAACTTTTTTAGGACTTGTAGGTCACTGCGGTCCAAAATGAAGTGCTTGTAGGTATAGACATCTAGGCCAATAAAGGGTTCCGAGAATAAGAAAAGCGTTTATAAAAAGCAGGTTACCTCCTTGGCTTGTTCATTATTGCTGCTGTTCGGTGGGCAACTGGACGAGCCTAGCCGCTGGCTGCGCATTGCCCAACTGATCCCCTGAAACAAAATTGAGGGAGAGTATACTTCGCACTTCTCGCGCACGGGTCAGCCGGAATTTTGCCCCCGGCGCTGGAGATCATGAACAGGGCGGCCTCATTGTCCTTGATGCGTTCCCAGATGCCATCTTTGATCGATTGGATCAGCATTTTCCCTTCGATATCCCTCGTTGAAATAAAAACAATATCTGGCGGAATCCCACGTACAATCTCCTAATAATTACGTGCGGGCGCGGCGCGCATAAAGGCGCAGACGCTCCAGTAGGTCGTAAAAAACAGGAATGACAATGGGAACCAGGATGGCCGAAGCGGTCAGGCCGCCGACCATGCACAGCGCCAGAGCCGACCAGATGTCGGTCTGTTCGCCCTGGCGGAACAGCACCAGGGGCAGGGCGCCGAAAACGCCGGTGGCCGTGGTCAGGAAGATCGGCCGGATGCGCTCGAACGAGCCTTGGGCGACGGCCTGGCTAATGGGGACTCCCTGGCGGACGTAGCGGTTGATATGGTCGACCAGGATGATGGCGTTGTTGACCACCACGCCGAAGAGCAGGATGACGCCGACGTAGGCGGTGGAGTCGAAGGGAAAATCGGCGATGACGAAGGCGAAGTAAACCCCGATCAGCGCCAGCGGAATGGAGATCATAATCAATAGCGTCTGCAGCAGGCTTTCGTAAAGGATGGCAATGATCAGGAAGACCATGAACAGGGCGAGCGCCATGGCCCAGTGGAGTTGCTGCCGCTCCTCCTCTTTCATCATCCAGCGCTGCTCCTCCTCGCCCTTGGAGAAGCCTGGCGGCAGCTCCAGGTTCTTGTACACCGCCTTGTAGACCCTTTCCCCGGCCTTGTTCGAGCCCAGGTAGTCCCAGCGCACGAAGGCCACGAATTCCTGGTTCTCGCGCAGGATGCCGCCCTTGAACTGGCGCTCCTCCAGAACGGCCACGTCGCGCAAGCGGAAAGGCCGGCTCGATGCCGAGGCGAACTCCTTGTCGAGCAGATCGCGCAGCTCGATGCCCGCGCTCTCCTTCATGCGGATCTCGGCTTCGTATTCGCGGTCGCCGACGCGCAGGCGCGGCAGGGCGCCGCGCGGAGCGATGACGGTGGAGACGAGCTGCAGCAGGTAAGCCGGGTCCAGGCCGTAATGGCGCAGGGCGGCGAAATCGGGGCGCAAGTGGAAGTACCTGCCTCCCGAACCCCAGGAATATTCCTTGTCGGTCTGGAGCGAAACCTCGCCGATGCGCCGGTGCATGAGCAGGCTTTTTTTGAGATCGTTGCAAAGCTTGAGCAGGCGCTGAAAATCGTAGCCCTTGATCTGGATGCTGTAGGGCATGAAGGAGCCGCTGTCCGGGGAATAGTAATAGCCCTCGGGATCGAAACCTGAAATACTGATGCCCACGCCGGCCAGGTTCTGGGCCACGGCGATCAGCTCCGCCTTCAGGGCGTAGGGCGCCGCCGAGAACTCCACCGCCGGCGGGAAGGTGATCTCCATGATGGCGCCGTTCTCATGGATGCTGGCGTTGATCTGCCGCTCATACTTCTTTTTCAGCGCCACTTTCTCGAATTTCAGCAGCGCCTCGCGCACGTCGGCGAATTCACTACCCGCCGGCAGCCGCAGCCAGACGTGCAGGCTCTGCTTTTCGTACCAGGAAAAAAAGCGGCCGAAGGTCACCTTCTCCCTGAACAGCAGGAAAGAGAATACCAGCAATGCGGCGACCGGCAGGATGACGAACAGCGGGTAGCGCAGCAAAAATCCGTACACGCCGTGGCGCCGGCCCTTTTTCTCGGGAGTGAAGCGGAACTCGGCGCGGGCCGCCAGCGGCGGCACCAGCGTATAGGCCACCAGCACCGAGCAGAGCAGGGCGATGGAGATGACCCAGGCCAGGGGCAGGTAATAGACGCGCAAACGGCCCTGGAACCAGGCGAACGAGAAAAAGACGATGCTGGTGGTGAAGGTGGAGGCGAGCACCGGGACAAATACCCGGCGCGGCCCCTCCATGGCGGCATATTCCCGGGAGCAGCCTTTTTCGCGCAGGCGCAGGATGCTGTCATAGACCACCACGGCGTTGTCCACGAACATGCCGAAACCCAGGGCAAAGCCGGAGAGGGTCAGCAGGTTGAGGGGGATATTGAACAGGTATATGGCGGTAAAGGTGGCGAACACCGAGAAGAAGACCGAAGCGAAGATGAGCAGCGCCCCGCGCCAGTCGCGCACGGTAAGGAAAAGGACGATGAAGATGACGGCCAGGATCAGCAGGGCGATGCGCGCCAGTCCGGACAAGCGCTCCTGCAGTTCCTCGCTTTCGTCACGGACGATCTTGGTTTCCAGCTTATCCTTGAAGCGGCGGCCCAGGTCGTCGAGGCAGGCGCGGATCTTCTTGGCCAGGGCCATGGTCGAGACCTGCGGCTGCTTGAAGACGTCGACGACCACGGTGGGCTGGCCGTTGTAACGGCCCTCTTCGCGCATCTCCTGGTAGCCCATGCCCGCTTCGGCCACATCGCGCAAAAAAACGGGTCGGCCGGCAAAATTTCCCACCACGACTCCTTCCAGGTCGTTGACATCCCGCGCCGGGTTGGCCAGGGCCAGGGCGATCTCCTTGCCGTGGTCGCGGGCGGTCACCGAAACAATGCTGTAAAAGGAAAGCGACAGCGCCCGCAGCAGGCGCCCGGTATCGATGCCCAGGGCCTTCATCCTGTCCATGTCGGTGGTGATGCGGACCACCATCGGCACGCCGCCGGTGATCTCCACGCCCTGCAGCCCGGGAATGCCGCGCAGCAGCGGCGCCACTTCGCGCTCGACGCGGTTGCGCGTGGTGAAGACCGAGGCGTCGCCGAAGAAACTGACCGTGAAAAACGGCTTTTTCTTGAATTCATCGGGTTCATAGGCCAGCACCCGCGGCAGCGCCACCTGGGCGGGCAGCCTCTCCCGCAGCTTGTTCATGCGCTCCTTGAGTAGTACGTAGACAAAATCCATGTCGGCGTCGCGGGAAAACTCCGCCCGCAGCGAGCAGCTCCCCTCATGGCACTGCGTCTCCACCCTGGAGGTCCACTTGACGCCCAGGACCTCCTCCTCAATGGGCAGGGCGACGCGCTGCAGCACCATCTCGGCCGAGGCGCCGTACCAGGCGGCGCTGACGGTCAGCGCCGGCAGTTTTTCGTCGGGAACCAGCTCAATAGACGAATGGCTGACCGAATAGATGCCCATGATCAGCACGGCGGCGAAAAGAATCATGGCCAGCACCGGCCGCTCGATCATGAATTTCATGGTTTCAGGTTTTTACCCTGTCGCGGGTGAACACGTCGTAGAGCACCGGAATCAGGATCAGGGTCAGAAACGTGGAGGAGAGCAGGCTGCCGGCGAGCACCACCGCCATGGGCCGCTGCAGCTCGGCGCCGACGCCGCTCATGTAGATCATGGGCAGCACCCCGAAGACGGTGGTGAACGTGTTGAGGATGATGGGCCGCAGGCGCACCCGCGAGGCCTCCAGCAGGGCCGCCCGCACTCCCATGCCCGCTTTGCGCATCTGGTTGGCGTATTCCACCTTGACGATGGCGTCGTCGACCACGATGCCCACCGCCACCATCATGCCGATGCCGGAGATGACGTTGATCGTCTCGCCCAGGAGCCACAGGGCGACAAAGGCGCCGAACAGGCCCATCGGCACCGTGGACATGATGATCAGCGGGTGCACGAGGTTCTCGAACTCGGCCGCCATCACCATGTACACCAGTAAAATGGATAGCAGCAGCGCCAGGCCCAGGGAAGAAAAGGCCGCCCGCCGCTCTTCTTCCTCGCCGGAGATCTGCACGCGCACGCCGCCCGGCAGGGCCGCTTTTTTCAGGGCCCGCTGCAAACGGACGGCGGCCTGCTGCCCCTTGCCGTTCTGCAGGTTGGCAGCGATCAGGAAATAGCGCTCCTGGGATTCCCGCGCCAACTCCTTGATGGAGGGCGCGCGCTCGAAACGCACCAATTGCGAAAGGATCAGCGAGGAGCCGTTAACGGCGACGGGCATGTCCAGGATGCGCCGCAGCTCGCGGTCGTCGCGGATCGGCGTGCTGACCACGATATCGTAGTTCTTCTGGAAGCGCTTCAGCGTGGAGACCGCGTCGCCGCGCAGGGCGTTGCGAATGGTCTCGGCAAGGGTCTTCTTGGCGATGCCCAGGCGGTTGAGCAGTTCCTCGTTGACGCGCATGGCCAGGATGGGCTTGCCGTCCCCGTCGTTGCTGCGAACATCGACCAGTTGCGGCATGTCTTTCATGATGGCCGTGATGGCGCGAACGGCCTGGCGGCCGTCGGCGATGCGCTCATAGAACACCTTGACCTGGAATTCCTCGGCGCCGAAATGCAGGTACTCGGACAGCGTGTTCCGTTCCGGGAAAACCGAGGTTTGCGCCAGAGCGGGCACGGCGGCCAGGATGCTGCGCGCGGCCCTCATGGCCCCGTCGCGCTTGCCGCGGCCGCGGCATTCGACGATCCAGTCGAGGCGGTTCACCGAGATGTCGGCGTTCTCGACGCCCAGCTGGCTGGTGGTGCCGAAACGCGAAAAAACATGGGTCACGCCGGGGATGCTCTGGAACCGCGCTTCCAGGGCGTCGCCCAGGCTCTCTGTCTCCTCGTAGCCCTGGCTGGGATCGCTGCCGGCGCTGATCTCGAAGCGGGCGGTGCGGGTTTGCGGCAGGAGCTCCTTTTTGAGCGGCAGATAAAAGATGACGGTGCCGGCCAGCATGGCCATGGCGATCCAAACGGCGATGCGCTTGCGCTCCAGGCAGCGCAGCAGGAAGGCGTGGTAACGGCGGGCGAAGGCATCGTAGCTGCGGTTGAAAACGCCGTACAGGCCGCCCAGGCCGCGGTCGATCAGCCGTTTGGCGTGGCGCAGCACCATGAGCGCCGCCGCGCCAACGAAGGCAACCACCGTCTCCAGGATGAAGCCCACGACGCGGAAAGGCAGGGCCAGCCCCCAGTGCGCCCGGCGCAGGATGCGGTTGCCGCCCTCGTTTACCGCGGCCGCGTCCGGCGCCGCGCCCCTTTGCGTCCGCGAGAAGACGCGGAACAGCGTCGGCAGCAGGGTGACGGTGACAACCAGGGCGGCCACCAGGGCGAAGGAAATGGTCAGCGACTGGTCGCGGAACAGCCGGCCGGTGATGCCGTAAATATAGATGACGGGAAGAAAAATGACGATCGTGGTCAGCGAGGAGCCCAGCAGTGCCGGGAACAGCTCGCGCGTGGCCAGGATGGCCGACCGTTCCGGGTCTTCCTTGAAGCTGAAGCGGTACATGTTCTCGATGACCACGATGGCGTTGTCCATGAAGATGCCGATGCCCAGCGCCAGCCCGCCCAGCGACATGATGTTGAGGTTGACGCCGGCGAAGAACATGAGCACAAAAGTGGCCAGTACCGATATGGGCGAGATGATGGCGATCAGGATGGGATCGCGCCAGTTCTGGAAAAAAAGCAGCAGCACCAGGAAGGCCAGCAGTCCTCCCTGCAGCAGGGCCCCCTTGAGATTGGAGATGGCCGACACGATCAGCCCCGATTCCTCGGCCACGGTGACGAAGCGGAGTTCCGGGAACTCCTTTTCCATTTGCCGGAAAGCCCCGTGCACGGCGCCAGTGGCGGTCACCGTGTTGCCCGCCGACTCCTTGTAGATCATCAGCGCGATGGCCGGCCGCCGGTCCAGGCGGATCTCGCCCTGCTTGATCTTCTCGGCAAAGCGCACGCGGGCCACGTCCCCGATCAGCACGTGGCCGGCCGCCAATGCCCGCAGGGGGATCTTCTCGATCTCGGCGGGATCCTGGATCTCGCCCTCGACCTTGACCACGAAACGGATGTTGTCCTTCTTGACCGTGCCGCCCAGGACCTGCTGGTTCCAGTCGCGGATGGCGGCGGCCACCTCTTCATAGCCGATATGGAAAAGCGCCAACTTTTCCGGCAGCACCGAGACGACCACTTCCCGTTCGCCACTGCCCTGCACGTCCACCCGCGACACGCCGTCCAGCTGTTCCAGGCGCGGCTTGATCAGGAGCTCCGCGGTCTCGCGGCGGTCGGCCAGGCCCTCGTTGCCGGCATCCGGCCGGCGCGTTTCGACCACGGCGATCACGATGGGCTTGGACGCCGGGTCCATTTCGATGATGCGTGGGACGGCGCAATCGCCGGGCAGCAGGCTGCGCGCCTCCTCGACCTTTTCCTTGGTATGCAGCAGGGCAAAATTCATGTCCGTGCCCCAGTGGAATTCCAGGGAGACCAGGGAGATGCCCTCGCGCGAAACCGAAGAGACGCGCTTGACGCCGGGGATGGGGGCGAACACCGACTCCAGGTTGGCGGTGATGAGATTTTCGATCTCTTCCGGGGCGGCGCCGGCGTATTCGGTCAGCACCGACAGCTTGGGAAAGCTCAGGTCGGGCAGCAGGTCGATGGAGAGGTTGCGCAGGGAGATGATCCCCAGCAGCACGACGCCGACAAAAACCATGACCGTGGCCACCGGGCGCATGACAGCCGTTTCTGTTAGATTCATTGATTTTCTCTAGGGGACGCGAGGGCCGGCCGCCTGCGCATCGTCCCTATTCGATGACCCTTACTTTCGCCTGGTGGGCCAGGGTCAACTGCCCTTCGATCACCACGCGGTCGCCCGCCCGCAATTCGCCGGACATGACCTCGATCTCCTCTTCGTTGCCAGCACCGGCCTCCAGGTATTTCCACAGGGCGGTGTCGTTCTCCACCGTGAAGACCAGGGGGCGATTGGAGCGCACCAGCATGGACTGGCGGGGGATCTTCAATACGTTGCGGACAACGGCGTACTCGATATCGACCTCGGCGTTGAGCCCGGCGCGCACAGTGCCGGGATTGACGAAGCCGATGAACACGGTGCCCGTCTTTTTTTCGCGGTCGATCTCCGGGGACAGCGCCGTGACCCGGCCGTAAAGCGGCCGGCCGGGGTCGCTGATGAAGCGGATGCGCGCTTGCTGGCCGACCTTGACCTTGCCGATCTCCGTTTCCAGGATGTAGGCCTTGAGAAACACCGAGGCCAGGTTGACGATGGCGAACACCTCGCTGCCCGCGCCGAGGCGCTCGCCGACCGAAGCGTTCAGCTGCGAGATGGTCCCGGGGAACGGGGCGCGGATCACGGTGCGCTCCAGGTCGAGGCGGGCCCTTTCCAGCGCCACCTCGCTGCCGGTGAGGCCCGACACGCAGCGCTTGACCTCGTCCTGCAGGGTGCCGCTCTCGATCATACCGGCCAGGAGCAGCTCCTCGGTCTTTTCCATCTCATCCTTGGAGATGCGCCCTTTTTTGAATTTTATCAGGGCGTCTTCGTAGCGTCTCTTCTTTTCGTTCATGGCGTCGGCATGGGTGTCGGCGCCGGCGACCAGCAGGTTGTATTGCGAAAGGAAATTCGAGTACTTCTCCAGGCGGTTGGCCTCGGCCTGGCGCAGGGCCAGTTCGATTTCCCGGCTCTCCAGCTGAACGATTGGCGCGCCAACAGCGACGCGGTCGCCCTCGTGATGGAAGATGTTCTTCACGATGCCGCCCACCTCGTTCTTGACTACCGCCCGCTCGCGGGCCTCGGTTTCCGCGGTGACGGTGAGGCGCAGCGTCAGGTCGCCGCGCTTGAGATCGGTCACCCGCACCGGAACGGCGGCTTCGGTTTCGGCTTCATTGCCGGCGTTCGCACTTGTCGCCGTTTCGCCCCCCTCAGTCTTGCCATGATCGTTGCGCATATACTTTGCCCCGAAAAATATAAGGGCGGCCAGCGCGGCTACAAGAACGGCGATGCGGGCGATTTTTTTCATTTCACGCTCCGTTTTTGATTTATTACACCAAATTGCCAACGAATTGCAAATGCCTTTTTCATATTTAACATTCAACTTTGCTTAGTATATACCTAAATGATTTTACGCACATTTGATTTGAGATAGTCTTGAGTTAAAAACATAAATGTGGGAAAGTAGAACCCGCTATTCAATAAACTGCGATGTGGCATTGTCATTTATCCGCTCTCAAGTATTGATATAATATTTCGCGGCTGATGCCAAACTCGCAGGCAAGGGCGAGCCCTTCGCGCTGGCGCTCGCGGATCAGTGCCCGCTCAAATTCAGCAAAGGCGCCCATTACCGAGAGCAACAGATTTGCCATGGGCGAATCCTCGCCGGTAAAATGCAAGCCTTCCTTGACGAACTCGATCCGGATGCCACGTTTGGTCAGCATTTGCACCAGCCGCCGCAGGTCGTCCAGGTTTCGCGCCAGGCGGTCCATGCTGTGCACGACAACCGTATCGCCCTCACGGACGAAGGCAAGGAGCGCCTCGAGCTCGGGCCGCTTGGTGTCCTTGCCCGAGGCTTTGTCGGTAAAGACCTTGTTGAGCGAAACATTCTCCAGCTGCCGCTCGGGGTTCTGATCGAAACTGCTCACCCGGACATATCCAATGCGTTGACCTGGCATTTGATTCTCTACAAGGGCAAGCCCAGTTGAATTTTAACCGCTTTTTCGATCGCCATCATGTCCGTTGACGATAACGATCCTAATTTATCTTTCAATCGTCTCTTGTCGGCCGTCGTGATTTGATCGGCCATGGCTTTGCTGTCTTTCCCATTCAGCTTGATTATGGCTTCGCTGGGATAGCAATTTTCGACATTGCTGGTCAGGGGAATTATTTGCACCCGGTTCAGGAACTTGTTGGCGGAATCATTGCTGATGATGACGGCAGGGCGGGATTTTCTTATCTCTGTCCCGATCGCGGGATCAAGATTCACCCACCATACCTCACCGCGCTTCATTCTTCACGTCTCCGATCATGCTATTGCTCCATTCAAGGGCTTCTTTTTCCCGCCGGCGGTCGGCCGCCATGGTTTTATAGGCATCATCAAGCGCATCTCCGGTGACCAGGGGTCTTATCAGCTCTTCTATGAAGTTGCTGATCTTGCCGCGGCCGACAACCCGCAGCAGTCCCGAGTAAACCTGTTCATCAATGGACAAAAGAAGTTTCTTCTGCATCTTGCACCTCGATATATAATATATAATATATATTTTCGGTTGTCAACAAATACCAGCTGATTACTTTATTGTGTCAAAATGACGGGATCCGCCCGAGCGGAAATACCGGCGCAGTTTCGGACGAGATGAGCTGTTTCCGCGCATCGGTTTCATCTTGTCCGATCTGAATCGCCGGGCCAAGAACGTGGTGCGCTTCTACAACAAGCGTGGCACAGGCGAGCAACGGATCAAGGTGGGCAAGCTGGCGATCACCTAATCCCGGCTCTCATGTCACGATTTTCGTGACAACGAGGTACGGCTGCAGTTCTTCTCCCTGGCATACAATGCCGACAATTTTCTGCGCAGGCTGGCGCTTTCCCGGAAAGTCAGCCGCTGGACGTTGACCACAATCCGGGAGAAGCTCGTCAAGATCGGCGCCAAGGTCGTTTGGCATGCAACGTCCGTGACGTTCCAGCTGGCCAAAGTGGCGATTTCGCGGAGTTTGTTCGCGATGATCCTGGACAAGATCGCCCAACTGCGGCTGGCGCCTGAGACGAGTTAAGATGGATACCCCTTACAATACAAGATGCTCTGTTTTCATGGAGAGGCCTATCTTCGAGTCGGGAAAATGACAGGTTACAGAGGAGAGAAAACAGAATGGTACTCCGCGAATGCCAAAAAGATCGGTTCGATAGCAGATTTCTCAACGATGCTTTCAAAACCAATAATATCCAATCAGGGAAGGAGGAAACAGATGTGTGGATCAGATCATATGGGAAATCCCAATTTATGCATAAAAATATCACATTTTTCCCTATTGACACCCAAATAACCAGCCTGCTAAAGTGCTTTAAAAGAGGGATTTATGTTAATGCAATTGAAAACCGTATTCTTGGGAAATACCATTATTTTGATGCTTTTTGTCGGAATGGCTCATGCAACCGAACATATCAGCAATCCTCTGGCTCCCGCATTGGGCCCATATCCGATCGATTTACGCGCGCGAGTCTGTGTGGATGAGCGGTTATAAAGGAGATTTGTATTAAAAGGATGACAAGCCATATTAATATAGTCACCTGGGGAGCAAGGAACATTTCAATAACAAGACGCATGAAACAGAAAATAAGGAGTATCACGCAAATGAAAATCGCCTTATTCTTGGCTTCTCTGGCCCTCTTGATTGGTTGCAAGGCTAAAAGCAACTGCACGGATGTGCAAAACCTCCTGGATCCTTCAAACGAAATCCGACTTGAAGCAAAACAAATGAATGTCGCCGGAATTGCATTTCCGCAATATTTTGAAATTATTGGCAACCATTGCGTCATCATTGACACGAAAGCAGATGAGTTCTTGAAGCTTGTTAATATGAAATCGAATGAGTTTTTGAAATCATTCGGCAGAAAAGGCCAAGGCCCCGGTGAATTCGTCTATGCAGCTTCCATTCTCCCGGATAGAGGAGACAAGGGCTGCTTCTGGATCTATGATTCTCAATTAAGAAGATTGTCAAAATTCAGCATTCAGTCATTGCTGCATGATCAATGCCTTCCCGAGAAGATCGTAAAACTTCAACCGGCCAACGGCGGGTATATCAATCAGATGAAGATAATCCCGGGCGGTCAATTATTGGGAGTCGGCCTATTCAGTAAGGGCAGAATCGCGGTGTATGCACAGAACGGTGAATTTATTAAAACTATTGGCCGCCTTCCCGTCGAACCCGAGAAGGAAGGCCAAGCTGTAAATTATTCCCATGCTTTCATGGGAAGCATGGCGTATCGGGATAATTCCCGCGAGATTTTCGTCGCCACAAGACTGGGTACGATTATTGAAAAATACGACATGACTGGAATAATGAAGGCGACCTATATAGGTCCCGAGGCTTTTTTCCCGGAATTCGACAGAGTGCAAACGGGGGAAGGGGTAACCATTACTTATAACGAGAAAACGAGAAACGGATACCTTGATATTTGCTACAGTAAGAAATGGGACAAGTTGTTTTTATTGTATTCCGGGAAATACAAATTTGATAAAGAAGGGAAAATCCAGGACGCGGGTGGTGATATAGTCTATATTATGGATTCATGCGGGGCGATCGAAAACAAATTGAAATTGAACAGGGAAATTTACCAATTGCGCATATCCGATGACGGCAGGGTGATGTACGGATCTTCCGATGCTGGGCTCATTCAATTCGAGATGCAAGGCGGGCATGAGGGATGGGATTTAAAAAATCATTAAAAGCGAGGAGTAAATGAAGAAAAAAAAATCGGTAGTCATGCTTTTGGCACTGGTCATTTTTGTAATTACGATGGCTCTGTCCATCCCGGTGCACTCGGTCATCACGGGGACCTGTTGCATGGAGAAATATTCCATCTGCGTAATCGGCGAAAGAGTTTTTGTAGACTATTATTATCAGGCGAGCGGGCCTTGTGGGCCGCCACTGCCTTGATGGAATAGCGGCAGGGAGTCAGATTCTATTTGGATGCCCATCCCTCATGCCAGCCATGAATATCAAGCAAATCACTCTTGTGCTCATTATGTTTTTTGGCGCGCTTTTCATTTATAAAATCAGGACGGGAAATTTCAGAAGTGAAATCATCAACAAATCCCTTTCTCATGGAAACCTTGAGTACAAATTGGATACAAGTTCAATATGGCAGATTGGGGATGATGAGATGTCTTCATCAATACGACCCGCTGCCGCTTATAAGCTTGCTTTAAGATTGAATATCACTTGTTCCCTGTGTTTGACTGAGGTGAAGAAAGCATATGAATTTTCAAAAGAACTTTCCGAAATTCAGGTGACTGATGTATATTTGTTGACAAGAGAAAAATCTCCAGGATGGGTGAAATACTACCTTGACAAGGTGTTGTCAAACTATCGTCTGTGGGTTCTGAGCCCAAAAAGCATGAAGTCCATCTCCAAGGTGGCGCTACTGGATAAATCAGATCGCGTAGTCGCCGCTGGAGATATCTTTCAATATCCTTACCTGAAAAATG
>CAYXCX010000003.1:0-873 GCA_964463405.1 uncultured Clostridia bacterium | reverse complement strand
TGAGCGTCGCCCCGCTGTTCAGCGGATGCCCATCTCCCGAAGCAAGCGCTCCGCCCTGGCGTATCAGTCCAGCGACCAGAGGATGAAACGGGTTAAGAAGCTTTCCCCTTAGTGCTTTGCTTCTTCACCGGCACAAAGGTAATTAGAATTCGATTTTCATCCGTCTATTGATAATATTAGCGAAAGTTGCGATATTTTGAAGAATGTAGTGGGTGAGATCGGCATAAGAGGGGAAGTTTCATCATGCGCTGGGCAGGGGGCATGGTCAGCCATCCGATCTCAAGTATTGGTATAAGGTCTCACGGCTGATGCCGAACTCGCGGGCCAAGGCGGCTTTTTGTTCGCCGGCAGCGGCCCGCTGGCGTAGTGCGGCCACTTGCTCGGGTGACAGCGCTTTCTTGCGGCCACGATACGCGCCGCGCTTTTTGGCCAGGGCGATTCCTTCGCGCTGGCGCTCGCGGATCAACGCCCGCTCAAATTCGGCGAAGGCGCCCATGACCGAAAGCAGCAGATTGGCCATGGGCGAATCCTCGCCGGTAAAATGCAAGCCTTCCTTGACGAACTCGATCCGGATGCTTCGCTTAGTCAGCATTTGCACCAGGCGCCGCAGGTCGTCCAAATTTCGCGCCAGGCGATCCATGCTGTGCACGACAACCGTATCGCCCTCGCGAACGAAGGCAAGGAGCGCCTCGAGCTCGGGCCGCTTGGTATCCTTGCCCGAGGCCTTGTCGGTAAAGACCTTATTGAGCGAAATATTCTCCAGCTGCCGTTCGGGATTCTGATCGAAACTGCTCACCCTGACATAACCAATGCGTTGACCTGGCATTTTACCCTCTCATTATGAAATGTGTCAGGATATAGTCTATGACCCTT
>CAYXCX010000002.1:27339-28699 GCA_964463405.1 uncultured Clostridia bacterium | reverse complement strand
TGGGCCAGTTCGCCGCCGGCGGCCAGCACGTCGAGCAGGGCGACTTGCTCGGCGTTGCGGTTGAGCTGCGGCGCGTGGCGCTGGATCTCGGCCAGCAGCTCCAGGTACAGCCGCTTCTCGATGGCGGCGATGCGCTCCTCCGACTTGAGGATCTTGTCCTCAAGCTCCTTGAGCTCGGCGGTCAGGAAGCGCTCGGCGCCGACCAGCGTCTGCTTGCGGGCGTAGCGCTCGGGGACCAGGTGCAGGTGGGGCTTGGTCACCTCGATAAAGTAGCCGAAAACCTTGTTGTACTTGATCTTGAGCGAGGGGATGCCGGTCGCGGCGCGCTCGCGGTTTTCCATGGCGGCCACGATCTGCTTGGCATCGCGGCTGACGGCGCGCAGCTCGTCCAGTTCGCGGTCGTAGCCGTTGCGGATGACCTGCCCCTCGCCGACGGCGGCGGCCGGCTCGTCGGCGACAGCCCGCTCGAGCAGGGCGACCAGGCCGGGCAGGGGGGCGAGCGCCTCGCCCGCCTGGCGCACGATCCCGGCTTGCAGGCCGGCGACGGCGGCGCGCGCCTCGGGCACGCGGGCCAGCGTGTCGCGCAGGCTCAGCAGGTGCAACGGCCGGGCCACGTTCAGGGCCACGCGCGAGTTCAGCCGCGCCAGGTCGGCGAAGAGCTTCAGCTTCTTGCGCACCTCGCTGCGTCCGATCAGGTTCTGGGCGAACTCCTCGACGCCGTCGAGGCGGGCCTCGATCTGGCGGCGGTCGAGCAGCGGGTAGGTGAGCCATTTCTTCAGCAGGCGCCGGCCCATGGGGGTGACGGTCATGTCCACGGCGTCCAGCAGCGAGCCGGCGGCGGCGCCGCTGCGCAGGTTGGCCACGACCTCCAGGTTGCGGAAGGAGGCGGCGTCCAGGACCAGGTGCTCCTCGCGGGCGCTGAAGCGCGGCGCCGGCAGGTGGGCCAGCGCGCCCGGGCGGATGGAGCGCAGGTACCGGAGCAGCGCCCCGGCGGCGGCGGCTGCGGCCGGCTGGCCGCTCAGGCCCAGGCCCTCAAGGCTCTCCAGGCCGAACTGGCGCTTGAGCTCCTGCTCGCAGCCGGCCGGGTCGAACTCGGCGTCGTCCAGGGCGCTGACCAGGACGGCGGCGAACTCGGGGAAGCGCTTGGCGAAGCGGGCGTGCTCCGCCTCCTGGCCGCGGGCGATCACGATCTCCTTGGGCAGGCGGCGGATGAGCTCGTTGAACAGCGCCTCGTCGCCGCCGGCGGCGAACGACTTGACCTCGAAGTCGCCGACGGCCAGGTCCAGCGCGGCCAGGGCCAGGGAGGCGCCGTCGCGGCGTACGGCGACCACGTAGCTGTTCAGCCCGGGGTCGAGCCCCT
>CAYXCX010000002.1:0-27329 GCA_964463405.1 uncultured Clostridia bacterium | reverse complement strand
GGGTCACTTCGCGGCGCACGATGCCCTTGGCCAGGGCCGGGTCCTCCATCTGCTCGCAGATGGCCACCTTGTAGCCCTTGCGCAGCAGCTTGGCGGCGTAGTTCTCCCAGGCGTGGTGGGGAACGCCGCAGAGCGGCACCGCCCCCTCCTGGTTCTTGTTGCGCGAGGTCAGCACCACTTCCAGGATGGGGGCGGCGACGCGGGCGTCGTCGAAGAACATCTCGTAGAAGTCGCCCAGGCGGAAGAATAGGATGGCGTCGGGATAGCTCTTCTTGATCTCCTGGTACTGGCGCAGCAGCGGCGTGGAGGCGGCATCCTTCATGGCCGGGATTATACCACAGGCGGCCGCGCCCGTTTCAGCGCTTTAATCCTTTGAAGACAGGGAAAACACGAACTATTAGTGTTAGTGTTAGTGTTAGTGTTGGAAACGAGCAATGTAGAGATTAATAAAAACATTTTCTATACAAAGAACGTGCATTCCGGTCTTCGTTTTGGTCACATCGTCCCCGTCAGGGGATTGGAATTTGTTTGGGATTTGGTGCGTGGAATTTTTGTCTCACGAGCATCGGATCTTTTCCCCTGTTCCCTCCATTCTATTAAACGCAAAGATGTTGGCTTACGCTGTTTCTGATCACTGATCACTAATGACTAATCACTTGCTGCGGCGGCCTGGCTCAGGCGCAGCGGCAGCAGGGTGCGGCGCTGCACCGGCTGCGAGTTGGCCACGGCGCGGGCGACGGTCTCCGGGTCCGACAGCAGGAAGAGCTTGCGCCGCGCCCGGGTGACGGCGGTGTAGAAGAGCTCGCGGCTGAGCATGCGCGCGTGGGCGGGGAGCAGGCACAGCACCACGACGTCGTACTCCGATCCCTGCGCCTTGTGGATGGAGACGGCGTAGGCCAGCGAAAGGTCGTCGAGCTCGTCGGCGGCGTACTCGACGATCCAGCCGTCGAAATCGACCTGCAGCGTCCGCCCGGGGCCGTTGTAGTCGACCACGACGCCCAGGTCGCCGTTGAACACCCCTTTGTCGTAGTCGTTGCGGGTCTGCATGACCTTGTCCAGCCGCTTGAAGGCCGTCTTTTCGCGGCGCAGCAGGAAGGGCTCGGGGTTGAACGCCTCCTGGATCCTCTGGTTGATGCGGTCGATCCCGGCCTCGCCGCGGTACATGGGGGCCAGCACCTGCAGCCCGGGCGAGTTGAAGGGGTAGTCGTCCTGGCAGCGGCGCAGGATGCGCTCGACCCGCTCCAGGGCCCGCGCCTCCTCGCGCACCGGCAGGAAGACGAAGTCGGATCCGGGATCGGGCTCGGGCAGCAGCAGCGGCTCGCCGGCGTTGATGCGGCAGGCGTTCTCCACGATCAGGCTGCCCTGGTCCTGGCGGTAGTTGCGCTGCAGGTAGATGACGGAAAACAGGCCGCTGGCGATCATGTCGCGCAGGACGTTGCCCGGGCCGACCGAGGGCAGCTGGTCCTTGTCGCCGATGACGATCAGCTGGGTGTCGTCGGGCAGCGCCTGCAGCAGCGAGAACAGGACGAACGAGTCGACCATGGAGAACTCGTCGACGATGACCGTTCCGGCCGGCAGCGGGTTCTGGGCGTCGTGCACGAAGCGCCCCGTCTCCGGGTTGAACTTCAGCAGCCGGTGCAGGGTCTGGGCCGGGCAGGCGGCGCTCTCCTCGATGCGCTTGGCCGCCCGGCCGGTGGGGGCGGCCACCAGGATCGGCCGCCGGTTGGCGCGCAGGATTTCGATGAGGGCGCGGATGATGGTCGTCTTGCCCGTGCCCGGGCCGCCGGTGATGATGGTCAGGCGGCCGCCCACGGCGGCCAGCACCGCCCGCTTCTGCTCCTCGCTGAGCTCCAGGGCCAGGGTGGCGAACACGGCGGCGAAATCGACCGCCGGCGCGGTTGGCGCCGCGCCGCCGGCCAGGCGCAGCAGGCGGCGGGCGGCGCCGCTCTCGATCGCCTCGTTCTGCGGCGTGAGCAGGCAGGGCTCGGGCAGGTCGGCCTGGCGCAGCTCGCCGCGCTCGCGCAGCCGTTCCAGGGCGGCCGCCACCTCGGCGTCGTCCACGTCGAGGAGCCGCGCGCACCCCTGCAGCAGCTCGTCGCGCGGGACGTAGAGGTCGCCGCGCTGCGCTTCGGCCTGCTGCATGATGAAAAAGATCCCGGCCCGCAGCCGCTGCGGGTCGGTCCTGGCCAGCCCCAGCGCGCGGGCAATGGCGTCGGCCACCTTGAAGCCCACGCCGCGCACGCGCTCGATCAGCAGGTAGGGGTTGCCCTCGACCATGACCGGGGCCAGGTCGCCGAACTCGCGGTGGATGCGGTAGACGGTCTCCTGGCCGATCCCGAAGGGGGTCAGGCGCACGGTCAGGTCGCGCAGGGCGCGGCTGCCGCGGGCGCCCTCCTGGATGGCGGCCACGGCCGACTTCTTGAGCCCGGGGACCTCGCGCAGCCGCTCAGGGGCGTTCTCCAGCACGTCGAAGGTGGCCTGGCCGAAGCAGTCGACGATTTTTTGCGCCGTTTTGGGGCCGATGCCCTTGAAGCGCCCCGAAGCCAGGTAGCGGGCGATCCCCTCGCCGTCGGCGGGACGGACGAATTCGAAGCGGCTGACCTTGATCTGCCGGCCGAAGCGCGGGTGGTCGGTTTCCTCGCCCTCGATCTCCAGCGAGTCGCCCACGCTGAGCGCGTGCAGGCTGCCGACGATGACCCGGCTCTCGCGCTGCCCCTCCACGCGCACGAGAAAAACCCCGAAGCCGGACTCCTGGGAAACGAAGATCCTGCGGCTGACCTTGACCCTGAACGTGGGCATTCAGCCTGCGGCCGCGCGCAGCGGCGGATGAGCGGCGAAATGCATGGGGCCTCCCTGGGGGATCGCGTGACCAGGGGCCATTATACAGGATCGCGGCAGGTTTGGGAATGCAGCCGCGGCGTGCCGGCGCCTGCTGGACGGGCTTGCAATCCCGACGCGGAACGGCGATGATGGGGCAAACCGCCAAGGAGGTCGAGGCATGGACCTGGAACGCGCATTGAAAAAAGAGAACTTCGTCTATTCGGGCAAGTCCAAGGACATCTACCGCATCCCAAGCGGCGAATACCGGGGCAAGTACGCCTTCGTCTTCACCGACCGCGGCACGGGATACTTCGACGAGGAAGGACGGCCGGTTTTCGATCCCGGCTACGACAGCGTGGTGGGCGAGATCCCGGGCAAGGGGGCCATCGCCTGCCGCTTCGCCAGCTATTTTTTCCGCCTGCTGGCAAAGAAAAGAGTCCCCACCCATTACCTCGCCACCGTCGCCGACAACGTCATGGTCGTCGAGCCGGCCACGCCGATCAGCATGCCCGAGCAGGCCCCCGGCTTCGCCGGTTCGGCGCCGCTGCTGAACCTGGAGTGGACCTGGCGCAACAGCGCCATGGGCAGCTTCTGGCGCCGCTACCCCTTCGTCAGGCCCTGCGCCGACCTGCCGCAGGTGGTCGAGGCCTGGACCAAGGGCAAGACCGACAAGCTGATCACCTTCGAGGCCCTGGAGGGGGCTAAGGTGATGACAGCCCCGGAGATCGCCGGGGTGAGGAAATTCGTCAAGAAGATCGCCGCGGTGATTACCGACGAGTTTTCCGCCCGCGGGCTCCACGTCCTGGACGGCAAGATCGAGCTGGGCCGGCTGGAAAGCGGCGACGGCAGGATCGTCCTGATCGACGAGATCTCCCCCGACGTGCTGCGCGTCTGCCGCGGCTACCGGCGGGGAAAGGGCGCGGCCTGCGCCAGGGCCGCCGCGTGCATCAGGACCAGCCTGTCCGGCGACGAGCGCAAGATCTCGGCCCGCAACCAGCTGCCGGCCTCCGAGCTGGAAAAGATATTCCTCGCGTAGGCCGATCCATGCGCGGCAATGGCCCCAAGAACATGGGCTGGCGGGCATGAAGCTGAAGCGCGGCAACTGGAGCGGGCGCAACCATCGGCAGCTGCGCAAGCTGCTGGCCGGCGTGCGGCCGGGGGACATGGCCGTCTTCGACTGGGACAACACCTGCGCCTTCAACGACATCGGCGAGGCGCTGCTGCGGCGCCTGGCCTTCGGCCTGGAGTTCCGGGCCGCGGCCGCCGCGCTGGCCGCCTCCCTGCCCGATCGCGTCCACGGCGTCGGCCGCATCCGGCTCCGCGGCGGAGCCATGCCGTTGCGCAAGATCAGGGACGCGGTTTTCTCGGCCCTGGACCGGCTGCAGCGCCGGCCCGTCGCCGAGGAGGACGCCCGCTCCCTTGAGGATTGCCGGGTCTTCGCCTCGGGATTGCTGGCCCTCAACCGGGCGCTCGAAGAAACGCCGGGGATCGGCTGCGAATTCGCCTATCCCTGGGTCAACTTCCTGCTGCTGGGTTTCTCCCCCGGCGAGCTGGACATCGTGTCGGCCCGGGTCGTGGAACGCGAGCTCTGCGCCCCGCTGCGCCGCCGCGCCGTTCTCGATCCGTTCCGGCGCTGGCGCTACGACTGGCTCGACGGCATCCGCCTTTACCCCGAGATGGCCGACCTGGCCGCATGCTGGCGCGGGCGCGGCGGCCGGGTCGTCGTCTCCACCGCCAGCAACCGCCGGCTGGTGGAGCGGGCCGCCGCCGGCTCCGGCTTCCCCTGCGACCAGGTCATCGGCATGGAGCTGGCGACGCGAAACGGGCGCTTTGTCGCCAGGCTGGCGGCCGGGGCGCGGCCCAACCTCGGCGCCGGCAAGGTGGCCAACATCCGCGCCCGGCTCGGCCGGGAGCCGGTCCTGGTCGCCGGCGACAGCGGCAACGATCTCGGCATGCTGACCGCGTTCCGCGCCACCCGCCTGCGCCTGGTCGTGGTCCGCAACGGCGGCGGCCCGCTTCGCCCGCTGGTCCGCCGCGCCCGCGCCGGCGAACGCGGCTACCTGGCGCAGGAGATCGATGCCCGGCGCGGCGCTTTCCGGTCTTCCCCCCGGGATTGAATTCGGGCGGGCCGGCGCGGATTTCCTTGCTTGTAATTTCATTTTCACTTGCATAGAATGGGTCCATGCGCTACGCCTTGCCGCTCCTCCTGGCCGCCCTGATCGTCCTGCTCGTGCTGCATGCGGCCAAGGGCCCCGGCCGGGCGGCGGAGGAAGCGTCGCCGGCGCTGGACCGGGCCAAGGCGGCCGTCCTGGAGCCGCAGCTGCGGCAGGTGGCGGCGGCCCTGGAAGCCTACGCCGGCGACCGCGGCGCCTTTCCCGGGAACCTAAACGAGCTCGTTCCCGCCTACCTCGCCGCCGCCGACCTGCTGGTCGATCCCTGGGGTACGCGGCTGCGCCTGGAGACCGGCGCTGCGCCGGGAGCCGTCCTGGCCTGCGCCGGCCCCGACCGCGTCTTCGCCAGCCCCGACGACATCCGAAGGAGTCTATGATGAAACTGGCCACCCACCTGAAACCCGAAAATATATTCATCTGCGACGCGTGCAAGGACACCGGCCAGCTGTACGGCGACTTCGCCCATTTCCTGAAGGAACATGGGGTCATCGCCGACGCCCGCAAGGTGAAGCGCCTGTTCGTCAAGCGCGAGAGCGTGCAGTCGACCGGGATCGGCTGCGGCGTGGCCACGCCGCACATCTTTTCCGACGAGTTTTCCGAATTCACCCTGGCCCTGGCCCTGGTGCGGCGCGGCGTCGATTTCCTGGCGCCGGACCGCAAGGCCGTTCACGTGGTCTTCCTGATCATGAGCGACGACCGCGACATCGGCCTGCACCTGAAGACCCTGGCCCACCTGGCCCGGCTGGCCTCAAGCTGCGACCTCGGCGCCGCCCTGCGCGACGCCCGCGACGGGGCCGAGGCGCTGGCGGCCGTCCTGGAACGGGAGAAGGCCATCCTGGCCTGAGCCTGAAAAAGGGCGCAAGCAGGGGGTTTTCCGGTTGACTGCCAGCGGCGGGTATACTATAATCGCGGCGAACATGAACAGCTTCGCCACACCGATCCAGCCGGCTTGCCGCGGCGCCCTGGCGCGCCGCCAGCCCGGCGCGCCGCAGCGAGACGCCGGCTCATGAAGCGCCTGCAGCAGGAGCTCGGCCGGGCCATCGCCGCCATCCTGGGCGACGCCTACGACCTGTCGCGGGCGGAGCCGGTTTTCACCCTTGCCGCCGAGCGCAAGTTCGGCGACCTGTCGACCACCCTGGCCTTCGCCCTGGCCAAGCAGGCCGGGCAAAAGCCCTTCCAGGTGGCCGGCGACATCGCCGCGCGGCTGCAGGGCCGCCTGCCCCAGGTCCGCGAGGTGCGCGTCGCCGGCGGCGGCTTCCTCAATTTCTTCCTGCATCAAGACGGGTTCTTCCGGGCGCAGCTCGGGCAGGCGAAGGCGCCGGCGCCGCGCGGGCAGAAGGTCATCGTCGAGCACACCAGCATCAATCCCAACAAATCGGCCCATATCGGCCACCTGCGCAACTCCTGCCTGGGCGACACCCTGGCCCGCTGCTGCCGCTTCCTCGGCTACGAGGTAGAGGTCCAGAACTACATCGACGACACCGGCATCCAGGTGGCCGACGTGGTCTGGGGGCTGCTCCGCCATCGCCGGCTCGACCTGGAAGCCATCGGCCGCATCCCCGACCTGGCCGCCACCCTGTGGGACCTCTACGCCGAGGTGGGCCGGCTCCTGGCCGACGACGAGCAGCTGGCCGCCGGGCGCCGCGAGGTGCACAAGCGCATCGAGGACAAGGCCGAGCCCGAGTTCAGCGTCTGCCAGCTGGTCGCCGAGCGGGTGCTGCTCGACCACGTCCGCACCATGGAGCGTCTGGGGATCCAGTACGACCTGATGGCCCGCGAAAGCGACGTCATCGGCCTCGATTTTTTCAAGGCCGCGGCCGCCGAGCTCGCCGCCCGCGGGGTGATGGCCGCCGCCAGCGACCCCGAGAAGCTGGGCTGCCAGGTCATCCGCTACGAGCGCGAGAAGATCGATAAGATCATCGTCCGCTCCAACGGCACCATCACCTACGTGGGCAAGGACATCGCCTACAACCTGTGGAAGTTCGACCTGCTGGGGCGCGATTTTCATTACCGTCCCTTCCACGTTTATCCCGACGGCCGGCCCATCGCCATGACCGCCTCGCGGCCCGACGCCGCGCCGCTGCCGGCCCGCTTCGGCAGGGGCCAGCGGGTGTACAACGTCATCGACGTGCGCCAGTCCTACCTGCAGAACCTCATCGCCCAGGTGCTCGGCCAGCTGGGCCACGCCGAGGCCGCGGCCAATTTCGTCCACTTCTCCTACGAGATGGTGGCCTTGACCCCGGCCTGCGTCCGCGAGCTGGGGCTGGAGCTGGCCGCCGGCGAGGAGGCCAAGCCCTACGTCGAGGTCTCGGGCCGCAAGGGGCGGGCGGTGAAGGCCGACGACCTGATCGCCAGGCTGGAGGAGAAATCGCTGCGCGAGGTCTGCGCGCGCAACCCCGAGCTGCCCGCGGCCGAGGCCGCGCGCCTGGCCCGGCTCATCGCCGTGGCCGCCTTGCGCTATTTCATGGTCAAGTTCAACCTCAACACCGTGATCGCCTTCGATTTCAAGGAGGCCCTGAGCTTCGAGGGCGACAGCGGCCCCTACCTGCAGTACGCCGCCGTGCGCCTGAACAGCATCCTCAAGAAGGCGGACGCCGCCGACCTGCAGGCCGCCGCCGGGGCCTCCGGCCTGGACCCCCTGGCCGAGGGAGAGCGAGAGCCTTACTGGGAGCTGCTCCTGCACCTGTCGCTGCTCGAGACCCAGGTGGAGTTCGCCCTGGAGAACCACGACCTGTCCTCGCTGGCGGCCTACGCCCACGGGCTGTGCCAGAGGTTCAACCACTACTACCACCTGTTCCCGGTGCTGTCCGAGCCCGACCGCGCCCGCCGCGCCCTGCGCCTGGCCCTGGCGCTGCTGTTCCAGAAGCGGATTGCCACCATCCTCTCCCTCTTGGGGATCGACATACCCGAACGCATGTAAGGAGGCCAGATGATCCAAGTCGAACGGCTGACAAAGAAGTTCGCCGCCACCCTGGCGGTGGACGACATCTCCTTCGCCGTGGAAAAAGGCAAGATCTGGGGCTTCCTCGGCCCCAACGGCGCCGGCAAGACGACCACCATGCGCATCCTGACCGGCTACCTGCCGCCCAACGAGGGGCGGGCGCTGATCGGCGGCATCGACGTGGGCGAGGACCCGCGGGCGATCCAGCGGCTGGTCGGCTACCTGCCCGAGACCGTGCCGGTCTACAGCGAGCTGACCGTCAAGGAGTATTTGCATTTCGTGGCCGAGCTGAACGGCCTGGCGCGGAAAAAGACCGCCGCCGCCGTCGGCCGCGCCGTCGAGCTCACCGGCCTGCAGCCCGTCTACAACCGGCTGGCGCGCAACATCTCCCGCGGCTTCCGCCAGCGGCTGGGCATCGCCCAGGCCATCCTGCACGAGCCCCAGGTGCTCATCCTCGACGAGCCGACCATCGGCCTCGACCCGGCGCAGATCATCGAGATCCGCGAGATGATCCGCGGCTTCCGCGATAGCGCCACCGTCATCCTCTCCTCGCACATCCTGGCCGAGATCACCCAGGTGTGCGACGGGGCGGTGATCATCAAGGAGGGGCGGCTGAAGGCCACCCTGACCCGCGACGAGTGGGGCAAGAGCCTGGAGATCGTCGCCGCCGCCCCGGTCGGCGCCGAGGACGCCGCCGCCCTGGCCCAGGCCTTTCCCGCCGTCAGCGAGGCCCGCGCCGACGGCCCGGCGCTGAAGCTGGAATTCCTGGAGCCGCCGGCCGACATTAACCCCATCCTCTCCTGGCTGGTCGGCCGCGACGTCAAGATCCGCGAGATCAAGGCCGGGCTCGAGGCCCTGTACATGAAAGCCGTCCTGGCCGAGGAAGGGAGGGCCTCATGAGAAGCATCTGGGTCATCGCCAAGAAAGAACTGAAGACTTTCCTGTATTCGCCCATCGCCTACATCCTGACCGCCTTCTTCCTGCTGGTCAGCGGCTTCTTCTTCTACAACATCCTGGCCTGGGCCAATGAGCAGACCATGCGCCTGATGCAGCAGGGCTATCCGGCCGATTACGTCAACGTCAACCAGATGCTCTTCCAGCCTTTCTTCAGCAACATGGTCGTGGTGCTGATGTTCCTGCTGCCGCTGCTGACCATGCGCCTGTTCGCCGACGAGAAGAAGATGCGCACCGAGGAGATGCTGCTGACCTCGCCGGTGCGCCTGTCCGCGATCATCCTGGGCAAGTTCCTGGCGTCCCTGATCGTGTACGCCGGCATCCTGCTGCTGACCGCCACCCTGGCCCTCTTCGTGTTCCTGAACGGCAACCCCGAGCTCGCGCCGCTGCTGACCGCCTACCTGGGCCTGTTGCTGCTGGGGGCCGTCTTCATCGCCATCGGCCTGTTCGCCTCGGCGCTGACCGAGAACCAGGTCATCGCCGCCGCCATCTCCTTCTCGGCCATCTTGCTGATCTGGGTCCTCTCCTGGGTCGGCGAGAGCGGCCCCGGCGCCTGGCGGCCGGTGCTGTCCTACCTGTCGTTCTTCTCCCATTTCAAGAACATGGTCTCCGGCGTCATCGACACCCAGGACGTGGTCTACTTCCTGTCGTTCGCCTTCCTTGGCCTCTACCTGACGCGGGCGGTGTTCGAGTTCCGGAAATGGAGGTGACCATGAAACGGATCCTGCGCTTCGGCAACTACGTTTCCCTGCTCCTCATCCTGGCCGGCGCCGGCCTGTGGCTGGCCTACGGGCTGGGCGCCTTCGCCGGCAAGGCCGGGCTGGCGCTGCTGCTGCTGGGCGCGGCCGTCCTGGCCGTTTACGTCGCCGTCCATTTTTCCCGCTTCAAGACCCGAAACGCCCGGCTGAACTTCCTCTTCGCCTCCAACCTGGCGGTGGTGGTGCTGCTGATCGTGGCCATCGTGGCGGCGGTCAACTACCTGGGCGCCAAGGTCCACGCCCGCTTCGACTTCTCCGCCGGCAAGGTGCACTCGCTCTCCGCCCAGACGCTGCAGGTTGTGCGCGGCCTGCAGAAAAACCTGGAGATCAAGGCCTTTTTCAGCAAGGGCAACCGCAACCAGGAGCGCCTGCGCTCCCTGCTCGACATCTACCGTTTCCACAGCGGCCGCGTGCAGGCCTCCTTCATCGACCCCTACCTCAAGCCCGAGCTGGTCAAGGAGTACGAGATCAAGGCCGACGGCACGATGGTGTTCTCCTACGGGGGCAAGAGCACGCGCATCGAGGAGGTCTCCGAGGAGGCCGTCACCAACGCCATCGTCAAGGTGACGCGCCTGGGCGAGAAGACCGTCTACTTCCTGCAGGGGCACGGCGAGCCGGCCGCCAAGGAGACCGGCGAGGTCGGCTTTTCGGAGGCCAAGGCCGGCCTGGAGAAGCTCTCCTTCAAGGTGAAGGACCTGATCCTGTTCCAGGAGGACGTCGTGCCCGCCGACGCGGCGGCGCTGGTCGTCGCCGGCCCGCAGAAGCCTCTGTTCGAGAAGGAGCTGCTCCTGCTGGAGCAGTACCTGCAAAAGGGCCAGGGCCGGCTGCTGCTGCTGCTGGACCCGGGCCAGGGCGCCGAGTTCAAGGCCATCCTGGCCCGCTACGGCCTGGCGCTCGAGGACTTCGTCGTGGTCGACGCCGACCCGCTCTCCCAGTTCATGGGCGGCAACTACTTCATGCCGGTGGTGGCCAAGTACACCGAGCACGCCATCACCAAGGGCTTCGGCTACGCCACCATGTTCCCCCTGGCCCGCGGCCTGACCCGCGTCGAGCCCGCCCCCGAGGGGGTGCGCGTCGATTACCTGGCCTCCACCAGCGCCAATTCCTGGGGCGAAACCAACTACGAGGCCGAGTCCAAGACCGAGGAGATCACCCGCAACCCGGAGGACAAGCCCGGCCCCATCTATGTCGCCGGCTGCGGCGAGATCCCCGACGGTGAGAAAAAGTCGCGGCTGGTCGTGGTCGGCGACTCCGACTTCGCCGCCAACAAGTATTACTTTTTCCAGGCCAACGGCAACCTGTTCAACAACGCTGTCTCCTGGCTGGCCGAGGAGAAGGACCTGGTGGCCATCGCCGCCAAGGTCACCGCCCCGCGCACGGTCAGCCTGACGCGCAGCGCCGGGCGCCTGGTCTTCTTCTACGCCCTGATCGTCCTGCCGCTGCTGGTGTTCGCCGCCGGCATCGGCGTGTGGCTGTACCGGAGGAAACTGTGAACTGGAAAAAGATCCTGGCGCTGGCCCTGGTGCTCGCTGCCCTGGCCGCGGCCATCCTCCTGGTCGAGCGCAAGGGAAAAGGCGGGCAGGAGGGGGAGGGGACGCTCCTCGACCTGGCCGCCGAAACCGTCGAGCGCATCGAGCTGCGCAACGCCGAGGGCGAATTCGCCTTCGCCCGCCGCGACTCCGGCTGGAGCCTGGAAAAGCCGCTGGCGGCCAAGGCCGACCCGGTTGCCCTGGAGGGCATCCTCGACAATTTCGCCCGCTTGCGCTACGACCGGCTGGTGGCCGGGGAAGGCGCCGACTTGAAGAGCTTCGGGCTGGACAAGCCGGCCATCGAGCTGAAGCTCCTGGCCAAGGGGCGGGCCGCGGCCGTCGTGCGGCTGGGCATCCGCAACACCATGGACGAGTCGTCCTACGCCATGCTGGCCGGCGACCCGCGGGTCGTGGCTGTCGCCGGCTACAAGCGCGACGGGCTGGAGAAGGGCGTATTCGCCTTCCGCGACAAGAAGTTTTTCGCCGTCGATTCGGCGGCGGTCACCGCCCTGGAGTTCCGCCGCAACGACGCCTTCGTCGCCCTGGCCAAGAAGGGCGATAGCTGGTTCCTGCAGAAGCCCCTCTACTCGCTGGCCAGCGGGGCGCAGGTCAGCGACCTGCTCTCGGCCGCCTCGCTGCTGGAAGCCACCTCGTTCGTCCCGCCGGCCGAGGCTGCCGACCGCGCCGCCTTCGGCCTGGACAAGCCGCTGCTGACGGCCGAGTTCCGCCTGGGCGACGACGCGCGGCAGATCGCCATCGGCCGCCGCGGCGACTCGTATTTCGCCCAGGCCGGCGCCGGCGGCGAAATCTGCGGCATCGCCGCCGATTTCGCGGGCAAGTTCGCCGCCGACCCCGCCTTCTGGCGCGAGACCCGGCTGGCGCGCTTCTTCGCCTACGACGTCCGCGAGCTCCGCTGCGAGCAGGGGGATTTCCGCTTTGCCGTGCGCAAGAGCGACGCCGGCGAGTGGGGCTTCCTGCCGCCCCAGGCGGGCCAAAAGCCCGACCAGGGCAAGATCGAGGCGCTGCTGAACGCGCTGACCGAGCTCGAGGCGGTGAGTTTCCAGGACCGGCCCCAGCCCCTGCCCGCCGGCGCCGCCCGCCTGGCGATCAAGGTGGACGATCCGGCCGACCCGCAAAAGACGAAGGAGTTCAGGCTCGAAATCGCCGCGGATGCCGCCGGGGCGGCCCTGGCCCGCGACCCGGACCTGCCCTACGGCTTTGCCATTGCCGGCGGCATCCTGGCCAAGCTTCCGGCCAGGATCGAAGACGTCGCGGTCGCCGCGGCCGCTGCCCCGCAAAAAAAATAGGCCCAAAACGGCTGCGGCGAGGGCGAATCGGCCCGATTTGCATTATATATCCATATTATTACGTTATCACGCGCTCGTTTCCCCGCCCCGGCGGGGAGGCGGGGAGGCGGTCCGCGTTTTCCGCCGCCCCGCCTGTCAGGCGCATGCAACTTTTCCCCGCCGGCGGGCATCTTAAAGGACAGATATGGACGACCTGATCGCCAAGCTCAAGGAGGGTGACGAAACCGCTTTCAAGAGCGTGATGGCCATGTACAAGAAACCGATCTTCCATTACCTGAGCCTGCTGACGGGAAACCGCCAGCTGGCCGAGGAGCTGACGCAGGACACGTTCGTCAAGGTCTATTTCAAGGCCCGCACCCTGAAGTGCGACGACGGCCGCGCCGCCAAGGCCTGGATCTATGCCATCGCCACCAACCTGGCGCGCAGCGAGTTCCGCACGCAGCGCCTGCGCCGGGTTTTTTCCCTCTCCGACCTGAGCGAGGGGCAGGCGTCCTACCGCCCCGACGTCGAGGGCAAGCTGCTGGCCGAGCAGCTGCTGGCCCAGGTCCCCGACAAGTGGCGCGTGCCGCTGGTCATGAAGGAGATGGACAACTTCTCCTTTGAGGAGATCGCCCGCATATTGAACAAGCCCGTCGGCACGGTAAAGTCCCTGGTTTTCCGCGGCAAGGACCACCTGAAAAAGCGGTTTCTTGACGCCGAAGGAGCGTCCCATGCGTGAGTGGCAGGATATTTTTGACTCGCCCGCGGCCGGCGACGGCCCGGACGACGGGTTCGAGGCGCGCGTCCTGGCCAAGATCGCCAGGAAAAAGCGGCAGCGGCGGGCCGGCCTGACCGCGGCGGCCGCGGCCCTGATCCTGGCGGGCTCGGCGCTGGCCGTGTTTCAGCCTTTCCGCCGGGCGGGCGGCGGCGGCGCGGCGCCCATGGCCGGCAAGATCGAGGTGCCGGTGAGCGAGCACCTCTATTTCTCCACCTCGAACAGCGGCACCCGCTATACCCTGCAGCCGGTGGCGCTTGACGGCGGCGCTGCGGCTCAGCCCGCCGTGAACCAGATTTAGGGAGACGACCATGAAAAAAGTGCTGTTCATCATCCTGATCCTGGTGCTGCTGCTGTGGCTGCCGGCCCTGGAAGCGGCCCCAAGCCCGGGGGCGGGCGAAGGCGGCGAGGATGGGGCGCGCGCCGTGCTCGAGAAGGTTTCCCCGTCCCTGGTCAAGGTGATCGCCGAGAACGGCAGGAAGTACGTGGCCACGGGCGTCGCCCTGGGCGGGGGCCTGGTCGTCACTTCGGCCCAGGTCACCAGGCGGCCGTTCGCCAGGCTGGCGGTGGAAACCACCGGGGGCGAATCGATCGCGGCCAGCGTCGCCGGCCAGGACGAGCGCTCCGGCCTGACCCTGCTGCGCCTGCACAAGGGCGATCTGCCCCCCCTGCGGCCGGCCGGCGCGGCCGAAGTCGGCGGCTGGGTGGCGCTGGTAGGCCTGTTCTACGAAAAGTTCCCGGCCGTCTATCAGGGCATCGTCAGCAGCAGCGGCGACAACGAACTGATCCTGAACGCCCCGGTGGCGCCCGGCTCGGCCGGCGGGGCCGTGGTCAACCGCAAGGGCGAGCTGCTGGGGATCATCCGCGGCAGCGTCGGCTTCTCGTTCTCGCCCGACCTGACCTTCAAGGACCAGGCGGCGGCCATCGTGGTCAGCGGCGCCCGCAGCCAGGGCTCCAGCCTCTGCTACGCCGTCCCCATCGCCCGGGTGCGGCTCGCAGCCGAAAAGCTGAAGGCCGCGGGCAAGATTGCCCCGGCCTGGATGGGGGTCGTCTTTGTCGAGAGCAGCAACCAGGTGCAGGATACCCACGCGGGATCGCCGGCGGCCAAGGCCGGCATCGCCGCCGGCGACCGCATCGTGAGCCTCGCCGGCAAGCCGGTCTCCGACTGGCACGACGTCGTCTCCGCGCTCGCCTCGCACTTTGCCGGCGACAAGGTCAACGTCCTTGCCGAGCGCGGCGGCAGGCAGGTCCGGCTGGAGGTGGTGCTCGGCGACCGCAGCCTGGCCTCGCTGCCGGAGCCGCCCAAGCCGGCCGCCGTGCCGGGATTCCGCGATTTTCCCGAGCTGGCCGAGCGCATCGCCGAACTCTCCGCCCTGTCCGACCTGGACCCGGCCCTGCCGCGGGAGCGCCATTACGTCATCGACTTTTCCGGCGCCCGGCAGCTGGGGGTCGACGTCATGGAGATCACTCCCGACCTGGGGCGCAAGTTCGCCGTCCGCGAGGGCTACGGCCTGATGGTTTCTCGGGTCGCCGACGATTCGGCCGCCGGCAGGGCCGGGCTCAAGGCCGGCGACGTCCTGGTCAAGGCCAACGACAGCCCGCTGCGCGCCGCCGGCGACCTGCGCCGGGCCCTGGGCGCACTCAAGGACAACGAGGCGGCGCGCCTCGCCCTCTACCGCGACGGCCGGCAGCGAACCTTCGCCATCGTCCCCGACCGCGACCCCAAGCGCGCCTGGGACCTGCGCCGCTTCGCGCAAAAGATGGAGGCCCTGCAGGACGACATCGGCGACGAGGCCAAGGCCATGCTGGAGGAGGAGATCCGCCGGCTGAAGCTGGCCAGGGAGAGCGAGCTGGGTCAGTTGCGCCACCAGCGGCTGCGGGCCCTGAAGCTGGCCCGCGAGCAGTCCCTGAAGCTGTCCATGGAGCTGGAGCGGCTGCGGGCCGAGAAGGACAAGCTGGCCGCGGCGGCGCAGATGGAATACGCCCGGAAGCTGAAGGCGGTCCAGGAAGAGTTGCGCCGCATCGAGGAGAAGCTCAGAGCGGAAGAAAAGAAAGAAGAGTAAAGAACCGATCTCTTAGTGTTAGTGTTAGTGTTAGTGTTAGTGATAGTAACAGCAATCAACGAACTCTTTCAGAGTGAAGAAAAATACCCTGGAATTTTTTCAGACTTTAATGATTGAAAGCCCTTAGTTTGAATAATATTCTTGCCTTCGCAAATAATTAGTTTGTTCAATGCTGTTCCTATCACTAACACTAACACTAACACTAAGAGCTCGTTCTAATGTTCAGGCTAATGGAGCAACGATTCGGCCAGGCGGATGGCGGCGCGCATGCTGGCCGGATCGGCGATCCCCTTGCCGGCGATGTCGTAGGCCGTGCCGTGCACCGGCGACGTGCGGACGAAAGGCAGCCCCAGGGTGAGCTGCACGCCGTCGCTGGCGTGCAGCAGCTTGAAGGGGATCAGCCCCTGGTCGTGGCTCCAGGCGACGACCACCGCCCCTTTCAGCGACCTGGCCTTGGCGAACACGACGTCGGGAGGGAACAGCCCGGCCAGCGGCACCCGGCCGCGCAGGTCGCTGACGGCGGGCAGGATCGTCTCCATCTCCTCGCTCCCCAGGCGGCCGTTTTCGCCGGCGTGGGGGTTCAGCCCGCTGAACAGGTAGACGAACTCGCGGCCGAACAAGCGGCGCAGCTCGCCGTCCAGGCGGAGGACGAAATCGGCGATGGCTCCGCGCTCCAGGCGGGCGAACACCTCGCGCAGCGGCAGGTGATGGGTGAACAGCGCCACCTTCAGGCCGGGAGACCAGAAGAACATGATCGGCGGTTGGGCGGCGCCGGCGGCGAAAAAGTCGGTGTGGCCGCGAAAGGGGACGCCGCCGGCCAGCCAGCGCTCCTTGCTGATCGGTCCCGTGACCACGGCCCCGGCCACGCCGGAGCGCGCCAGCTCCACGGCCGCCTGCACCCAGCGAAACGACGGGTCGGTCCCGTCCTCTCCGCCCTCAACCTCCAGCAGCGCCGTTTCGCCGCGGCCGATGCGGCGGGGGTCGCGAAGCGGCCGCAGGCCGGAGTTGGGAAGATGGCGGGAATGGCCCACGACCAGCAGCGACGCCTCCGGGGAGCGGGCGTCCAGGCTCTTGGCCACGACCTCGGGGCCGATCCCCAGCGGGTCGCCGAGGGTGACGGCCAGGACCTTACTTGCCGGCGGCGGGTTCTTCGTGCTTGGGTTCGGCAAAATCGGGGTTCTTGTAGATGTACTTGATCTGCGACTTGAACACGATCAGGGCGCTGCCGTCCAGCTTCTTGACCTTCAGGCACTTCTCGTCGTACCAGTCGAGGATCCCCTTGAGCACGTCGCCGCTCAGCAGCTCGAGGACCAGCTGCGTGCGGTTGTTCATCTGCTTGATGTAGTAGTAGTTCTCGGCGTGGGTCTTGTAGGGGGGCGGCGGTTTGCGCTTGGTCTCCTGGTTCGATTTCTGCTTTATTTCCTTGAAGTTGGGCTTGATCAATTTTCTGATCATCGGCGCTCCTCGGTCCAGGGTTGAGTTCATTATAGTTCAATCGCGGCAAAAGTCAAACGGGAAAAATTCAGCCCTGCTCGCGGACGAACTCGCGCGTCTGGCCGTCGGGGACGCGGGCGTTTTTCAGCAAAACGAAGGGGCCGATGACGCAGTTGCGGCCGATGCGGGTGCCGGCGGCCAGGTAGGTATTGGGCAGGATCACCGTGTCGCGGCCGATCTCCACGTCGTGCTCGATGGTCACCGTCTCCGCCCCCAGGATGGTCACGCCGCCCTCGAGCAGCAGCCGCTGCTGGCGGCGGCGGTTGAACTCCTCCTGGGCCCGCTGCAGGTCGCGGCGGTCGTTGATGCCGATGGCCACGCGGAAGTCGCCGGCCGCCAGCGCCTCCACCGCCAGGCCGTGGCGGCGCAGGAGGGCGACGATGTCGGTCAGGTAGTATTCCCCCTTGGCGTTGTCGTTGCCGATCTCGGACAGCAGGGGAAAGACCCGCGGCCAGTCGAACAGGTAGATCGAGGCGTTCACCTCGCGGATGGCCCGTTCCGCCTCGCCGGCGTCCCGGTCCTCGACAATGCGCTCGACCCGGCCCTGGCCGTCGCGGACGATGCGGCCGAAGGGGGGAATGTCGCCGGCAAAGACGGCGCTGAGCAGGGTGCAGGCCGGCCGGGCCAGGCGGTGGCGGTCGATGAGCCGTTGCAGCTCGGCGGCGGTGACGTAGGGGTTGTCGCCGACCAGGACCAGCAGCGGGCCGTCATGGCCGGCGAGCTGGCCGGCGGCGCTGAGCAGGGCGTGGGCCGTGCCCAGCGGCGGATCCTGGCTGGCATAGGCGAAGCCCTGGCCCAGCGCCTTCTCCACCTGGGCCCGGTTGTCGCCGACGACGATGACGATGTCGCCTGCGGCCAGCCCGCAGCCGCCCAGGGCGTCGAGCAGGTAGCGGATCAGCTCGCGGCCCAGGATGGGATGGAGCACCTTGGAGAGGTCGGAGCGCATGCGCGTCGACTTGCCGGCGGCCAGCACCACGGCCTTGATCTTGTCAGCCATGGCTCCATTCTACGGGTTCGCCGCGGGCGAGTCAACGCCGCCGCGGCCGCTCCGCGGCGTCCATGACCCCCGCTCCCGCGCTGTGCTATAATGAACCATGCTCGCGCGCGACCTCCTCTACTTCCTGCTGCTGCTGGTCGGCTGGCCCTTCTGGCTCAAGCACCTCCTGAACCCGGCCTACCGCCCGCTGCTCAAGGACAGGCTGCGGCCGCGGCCGGAGCTGGCCGGGATGGCGCCGATCTGGATTCACGCCGTTTCGGTGGGCGAGGTGCGCAGCCTGAAGACGCTGGTCGCGGCCCTGCAGGCGGCGGGGCGGCCGGTCGCCCTCTCGGTCACCACCCCGGCCGGCTTTGCCTTCGCCCGCGAGACCTTCCCGGGGCTGCCGGTTTTCCTGGCCCCGCTCGACTTCTCCTTCGTGGTGCGGCGCTTCGTCGCCCGGCTGCAGCCGCGGCTGATGGTGTTCAACGAGCTCGAGCTGTGGCCCAACTGGATCGCGCTGCTGCGGCGCCGCCGCGTGCCCATCCTGCTGATCAACGGCCGCGTCACGCCGGCCGCCCTGCGCCGCTACCGGCTGTTCGCCTTCATCCTGCGGCCTTTCTTCCGCGGCCTCGACCGCTGCCTGGTGCAGAACGACCTGTACCGCGGCCGCTTCCTGCAACTGGGCGTCGAAGCCGGGCGCATCGCCGTCTGCGGCAACATCAAGGCCGACGAGGCCGAGGCCGGCCTGGCGGATATCCCGCCCGCCGGCGAGGTGCGCCGCCGGCTGGGACTGGCCGAGGCCAGGCCGCTGGCGGTGCTGGCCAGCAGCCACGCCGAGGACGAGGAGGTTTTCATCCCGGCCATTCCGGCCCGCGCCGGCGATTTCCAGTTCGTCATCGTCCCGCGCCACGTCGGGCGCGCCGCCGCCATCTGCGCCCGCCTCGAGCGCGAAGGGGTGGCCCACGCCCTCTTCAGCCGGCTGCAGCCGGGCGCCGCGCCGCCAACCGCGCTGGTGTACGACCGCATGGGCTTCCTGTTCCCCATCCTGAGCGCGGCCGACGTCGTGTTCATGGGCGGCACCTTCGCCGCCAAGACCGGCGGCCACAACCTCTACGAGCCGGCGGCGCTGGGCAAGGTGATCGCCGGCGGCCCGCACACCGAAAACTTTCCCGACATCGGCCGCGAGCTGCGCGAGCGCGGCGCCTACCGCCAGCTGGGCGGCAGCCGCGAGTGGGGCGCTTTCCTGCAGGAGTTTTCCGGCCTCGACCGCGGCAGGATCGCCGCCGCCGCCCGGGCGGCGGTGGCCGCGCGCAAGGGATCCGTGGCATGCACGCTGAAGCACATCGAAAGCCTGCTGGCCTGAGCCGGCTGCTGCTGGCCCCGCTCTCGCTTTTGTACAAGACCGGCGCCTTCCTGGCCCTGCTGGCCAGGGGCCGGCGCCCCCGCTCCTTTCCCGGCCTGTTCGTCATTTCGGTGGACGGCCTCTCGTTCGGCGGCTCGGGCAAGACGCCGCTGGTCGCGGCCATCGCCGCCGCCCTGCTGGCGCGCGGCTGTCGCGTCGCCATCGTCAGCCGCGGCTACCGCTCGCGGCTGGAAAGGGCGGGGGGGCTGGTGGCGGCCGGCCACGACAGCGCCACGGCCGGCGACGAGCCGCTGATGCTCAAGCGCCGCTTCCCGGCCAGCGACGTGTTCGTCGGCCGCGACCGGCTGCGCTCCCTGGCCGCAGCCGCCGCCCGCGGCAACCGCTTCGCCATCCTGGACGACGGCTTGCAGTCGGCCCACATCCGCAAGGATTTCAGCGTCATGCTGGTCAACCCCGACCAGCCCTATCATTACCTGCGCCACTTCCGCTTCCTGGCCAGGCGCGCCGACCGCCTGCTCGCCTACCGCCGCGCCGCCCGCCGCTTCCCCGGGAGCGACGGCGGCTACGATTTCGCCCTCGACGGCCTGTACGACGCGGAGGGCCGGGCGCGGGACGTCGGCCGCGAGCCGCTCGTCGCCTTCTCGGCCCTGGGCGACAACGACCGCTTCGCCCGCGACCTGGGCCGCTTCAACCTGGCCGCCTTCGTCCCCTTCCCCGACCACCACGCCTACAGCGCCGCCGACCTGCGCGAGCTGGAGGCGCTGCGCTCGGCCAGGGGCGCCGCCTGGCTCGTCTGCAGCGAGAAGGACTTTGTGAAGGCCGGGCCGCTGGCCGGCGCCGGTCTCCCTTTATTGCAGGCGCGGAATGAGATACAATTGCCCGGGGACCTGATCCCGCAGATCATCGCCCATGCAGAAAAAAAAGGCTTCCTGTAGGCATCGCGCCGAGCACGCCCTGTTCCGCGGCCTGCTGTGGCTTGTCCGCGTCTCGCCGCGCCGCCTGCTGGACTGGCAGCGCCGCGCCCTGGTTTTTTTTTTTAAGAAGGCCGGCCGCCGCCATTCGCGGCTGGTCACGCGCAACCTGGAGGCGGCCTTTCCCGCCGCCGGGGCGCCCTGGCGCCGCGAACTGAAAGAGCGCATTTACGGCCATTTCGGCCGGATCTTCATCGAGATCCTCGCCGCCTTCGCCCGCAAGGAAACCGGCGCCATCCTGGCCCGCAGCCGGGTGACGGGGCTGGAGAACCTGGAGCGCGCCCTGGGCGCCGGGCGCGGCGTCATCCTGTTTTCGGCCCACTTCGGCAACTGGGAGTGGGTGCCGCTGCTGCTGCGCGACCGGCTGGGGCGCCGCCTGGCCAGCGTCGCCCGGCCCATGGACAACCCGCTGCTCGAGGAGCTGGTGCGCGGCTTCCGCGAGGCCGTGGGCTCGCGCATCCTCAGCAAGCAGGGGTCGCTGCCCGCCATCCTCAGGCTGCTGGCGGCCGGCGAGATCGTGTTCCTGCTGATCGACCAGAACGTCGTGCCCCGGGAAGGGGTTTTCGTCGACTTCTTTGGCCGGCCGGCGGCGACCGTCACCACCGCCGCCCGGCTGCGCCTGAAAAAGGGGATCCCGCTGGTGCCCGCCTTCCTGCATTACGAGGGCGAGGCGATCGTCCTCGAGGTCCTGCCCGAGGTGCGGCCGGCCGGGGCCGATGTCGCCGCCCTGACCCAGGAGCTTACCGCGCGGATCGAGGAGCGGGTGCGGCGCTTCCCCGAGCAATGGTTCTGGTTCCACGACCGCTGGAAGACCCGCCCCCAAGGAGAAGCCCATGCGAGCCCATGACCGCGCCAACGACCAGCTGCGCCCCATCGTGTTCGTCCCCGGCTACGTGCGCCGCGTGCCCGGATCGGTCCTGTGCGAGCAGGGGCACACGCGGGTGGTCGCCACCGCCACCGTCGAGGACAAGGTGCCGCCGTTCCTCAAGCGCAGCGGCCGCGGCTGGGTCACGGCCGAGTACGCCATGCTGCCCGGATCGTCGGGCAACCAGCGCGTCGCCCGCGAGCGCGGCAAGATCAACAACCGCAGCGGCGAGATCCAGCGCTTCATCGGCCGCGCCCTGCGCGCGGTCTTCGACGCCCGGGCCCTGGGCGAGCGGACGCTGACCCTGGACGCCGACGTCATCCAGGCCGACGGCGGCACCCGCTGCGCCTCGCTGAACGCCTCCTACCTGGCCCTGATCCTGGCGCTGAAGCACCTGGTGTACGAGCAGGAGATCGCCGATTTTCCCCCCTTCCGCGTCCTCGCCGCCGTGTCGGTCGGCGTGCGCGGCGGCGAGCTCCTGGCCGACCTGGACTACGAGGAGGATTCGCGCTGCGACAGCGACATCAACGTCGTGTCCACCGCCGCCGGCGAGCTGGTCGAGGTGCAGTCCTTCTGCGAGGGCGCGCCGCTGCCGCTGCCCCTCTTCCAGAAAGCCGTGGAGCTGGGCATGGCCAAAAACCTGGAAATCGCCGCCAAGATGGAGGCGGTCCTGGCCGCGGCCGGGGTGCCTTTGTGATCTAGCTCGCAACAGGACTGTTGCGAGCACGAGACGTTAGACGCCAGACGTTAGACGTTAGCAAAGCATGTAGCGAGCACGAGATATAAGTAAGACATAAGAGAATAGAGAAGACATCATTTTAAGGCATTTTTCTTGCTAACCACTAACGTCTAACGTCTGACGTCTTCTTCCTATTCGTAGTTTTTCAAGATCTTGACGTAGCTGTCCTTCTTGAGCTGCTCGATGTATTCCTTCAGCTTCACCTGCTGCTCGGCCTCGCGCAGGATCGCGACGATGTCCTCGCGCACCTCGCGCACCTCGCGCAGCCGCTGGGGGGCGAATTCGGCCAGCTGGATCAGGTACCAGCCCGATTCGGTCTCGACCCAGCCCGAGGCCTCGTCCTTCTTCAGGGTCTGGGCCGCCTCCTCCAGCTTGGGATCGAGCTCGCCCGGCTTGAACTTGCCCAGGGCGATGGCGCCCTCGGCGGCGCCGGGCAGCTCGGAGTGCTTCTTGGCCGCCGCGGCGAAGCCTTCGCCTTGCAGTGCCGCCAGCACGAGGTCCATTTTCTCGCGCGGCGGCGCGCCGTCCTCGGGCCGGGCCAGGTAGATGGCGTTCAGGGTGAACTCGGCCGGCAGGGTGAACTCGGCGGCGTGGCCGCGGTAGTATTCCATGATCTGCGGGTTGTCGATCTTGATCTTGGCGCCGACTTCCTCGGCGATCAGCCGCTGCTGGCGCCGCTGCTCGCGCAGCATGTCCTTCCAGGCGGCGTACTCGATCCCCTCGGCGGCCAGGGCGGCCTTCAGGTCGTCCTCGGAGGCGATGTTGTTCTGCTTGCGGATCTCCTGGATGATCACCTCCACGTCGGCGTCGACGTCGTAGTTCTTTTCCTTGACCTTGGACAGCAGCAGCTTCTGCTCGATGAACCTGTCCAGCAGGTTCCGCCGCAGCTCGGCCATGGCCTGCTCCAGCTCCTCGCCGCGCTTCTCGTAGCGCAGGGAGCGGATCATGTCGGCCTCGAATTTTTTCAGCTCGCTGCCGGTGATCGCCTCTTCGTTGACCACCGCGTAGATCTCCTCGACGACTTCGGCCGCCAGGAAGCCGGCGCTAGCCGCCAGGAACAGGGCCAGGGGCAGGAAGGTTCTTGCTTTCATTTTCATCCCCTCCGGGATCGGGATTGTGGTAGCGGAAATAGAGGTTCTCGTACAGCGGCCGCGCCGGCACCTGGGAGCGCAGCCCGGCGATGAATCCGCCGTAGGCGGCGGCGAGCTTGGCCGACAGCAGCTGGCTGCGGATCTGCTCGCGGACCGCCGCCAGGGGCTGGGTGCGCGCCGGGCGGCGGCGCGTGACCTGGAACAGGTGGAAGCCGTAGGGCGACTCGACGATGGGGCTGATCTCGTTGTCCTTGAGGGAGAAGACCACCTCCTCCATCTCTCCGGGCAGCATCCCCTTCTCGAAGAATCCCATGTGCCCGCCCTTGCCGGCCTCGGGGGCGATCGAGGCGGCGCGGGCGATCTCGGCGAAGCTCTCCGGCCGGCCGGCCAGCTCGGAGCGCAGCCGCAGCAGCGTCTCGCGGTCCTTGACCATGATCTGGCGCAGCTCGATCTCGTCGCCCCTCTGGAACGCGCCCAGGTTCTGCTGGTAATGGGCGGCGATCTCGGCCTCGGGCACGTCGATGTCGCGGTAGGCCGTCTCCAGCAGGAATTTTTGCGCCCGCAGCACGTCGCGCACCTGCTCGCGGTCGAGGGGCTGCCCCTGGCCGCCGGGGCGGGTTTCGGCCAGGAAGGAATCGAGCTCGCCGTCGCCGACCGCGATTCCCTGCTGGTTGGCGCGGAACAGGATGATCTGCTCCTCGAGGTACACGTCAAAGAGGCGCGACAGGAGCTTTTCGCTCCCCGCGCCGCCCAGGCTGTCGGCGTACTTGAAGCGGATGTAATTCTTCAGGTCGCGGTTGCTGCGGCGGATGCCGTCGATGGTCAGGATGACTTTCTGGTCCAGGGCGGCGGCCGCTTGCGCCGCCGCGGCCGGGTCCGGGGCGTCGTCGGCCTTTTTGCGGCAGCCGCAGGCCAGGAGCGCCCCGAAGAGCAGCAAGAGCCATTTTTTATCCATCTGTCGCCATTATACCGCAGCCAGGACGCCAATACAATGGCGGCCGCGGGCCCCGCGGACGTTCATTTGACAAGAACGGGGTTAGAAAATATAATTCACGGATGGAAGAGCAGGCTCTGGCCCCCTACCCGCCGGGAAGCGAAGAACGCCGTCTGATCGACAGCCTGGACGCCTCCCGCCTGCCCCGGCACGTGGCCGTCATCATGGACGGCAACGGCCGCTGGGCCAAGCGCCGGGGCCTGGAGCGCAGCGCCGGCCACAGCGCCGGCGCCGAGGCGGCCCGCGAGGTGACCGAGGCCGCGGCCCGGCTGGGCATCGGCTTCCTGACCCTGTTCACCTTTTCCAGCGAGAACTGGAAGCGCCCCCCGGCCGAGGTGGCGTTCCTGATGGACATGCTCCACGAGAACCTGCTGAACCGCCGGGAATTGCTGCGCGACCACGACATCCGCCTCAAGGTCATCGGCGAGACAGGGCGGCTGCCGGCCCGGCTGCGCCGCCGGCTGCTCGAGGCCGAGGAAAGCACCCGCGGCCACAAGCGCATGCAGGTCAACCTGGCGCTGAACTACGGCGCGCGCCAGGAGATCGTGCGCGCCGCGCGCGCCATCGCGGCCGCCGGCGTCCCGGCCGCCCGCATCGACGAGAAGGCGTTCGCCCGCCACCTGTACACGGCCGGCTGCCCCGATCCCGACCTGGTGATCCGCACCTCGGGCGAGCAGCGCATCTCCAATTTTCTCCTCTTTCAGATCGCCTACAGCGAGCTCTATTTCACCCCGGTCCTGTGGCCCGATTTCCGCGCCGCCGAGCTGTTCCGGGCCCTGCTCGACTACGGGGGCCGGGAAAGGAGATACGGAAAATCATGAACGACCTGGGACGCCGCCTGCCGACCACCGCCGCGCTGATCGCCTTCGCCTACGCCGCCATCCGCTTCCTGCCCGTCTCCTGGTTTGCCGCCCTGCTCTACGCGCTGGCCAGCCTGGCGGCCTGGGAGCTGCTGCGCCTGACCGGGCCCAGCCGCCACGCCTGGCCGCCGGTTTTCGCCAACGGCCTGCTCGTGGCCCTGGCCTTCGCCCTGCCCGGCTTCGGCCTGCCCCTGGCCCTGGTCGGCTGCCTGCTGCTTGACGGCCTCTACTTCCTGGCCGCCACCTCCAGGGAGCGGCTCGATTCGTTCGCCCGCGACTGGGGGCTGGTGGCGCTGGCGACGCTCTACGTCTATTTCCCGCTGTTCTTCATGCTGGAGCTGAAGAAACTGGGGCCCAACTACCTCTTTTTCATGATCCTGGTCATCGCCATCGGCGACTCGGGGGCCTATTTCGTGGGCAGCGCCATCGGCCGGCACAAGATCTACCCCGTCGCTTCGCCAAGGAAGTCGCTCGAGGGGCTGATCGCCGCCGTGCTCACCGCCGGCCTGAGCGGCTGGCTCTCCCTGCTCGTCTTTCCCATCCCGGCGGCGGCGGCAACGGCCGCGCCCACCACGCTGGCCGCAGTCCTGACCGCCGCGGCGATCGGCCTGTTTTCCCAGCTCTCCGACCCGGTGGAGTCGCTGTTCAAGCGCGCCGCCGGCAAGAAGGACTCGGGCGGCCTGCTGCCCGGACACGGCGGCGTCCTGGACCGCGTGGACAGCTACATCTTCTGCGCGCCGCTGCTGCTGCTGGCGGTCCGCTATTTCTGGAACTGAGCCCATGCCCGCCATGCTGAGGCGCGCGGCGCGGGGCGGCTGATGGTCCGCGGCGTCGTCGTGCTGGGGTCCACCGGCTCGGTGGGGCGCAGCACCCTGGAGGTCCTGCGCCGGAACCGCGAGCGCTTCACCCTGCTGGGGCTGGCCGCCGGCGGCAACACCCAGCTGCTGGAGAAGCAGATCGCCGAATTCGCCCCGCAGGCCGTCTCCGTCAAGGGGGAGAAGGCCGCCCGCGAGCTGCGGCAGCGCTTCCCCGGGCTCCAGGTCCTTCATGGCGCCGCCGGGCTTGACGAGCTCGTCTCCCTTGCCGGCTGCGACTGCGTCGTGGCGGCCATCAACGGCACCGACGGCATGGCGGCGGCTTTCCGCGCCATCCGCCTGAAGCGCAGGCTGTGCCTGGCCAACAAGGAGACCCTGGTCGCCGCCGGCGAGCTCATCGGGCGCGAGGCCAGCGCCTGCGGCGCCGAGATCATCCCCATCGACAGCGAGCAAAGCGCCATTTTCCAGTGCCTGCAGGGCTCGACCCGGCATGTGCGCCGCGTCATCCTGACCGCCTCGGGCGGGCCTTTCTTCAGGGAAAAAGAAAGGGATTTTGCCGCGATCACCGTGGCGGAGGCCCTGGCCCATCCCACCTGGTCCATGGGCCGCAAGATCACCATCGACTCGGCCACGCTGATGAACAAGGCGCTGGAGATCATCGAGGCCAGCCACCTTTTCAGCCTGAAGCCGGAGCAGGTCGACGTCGTCATCCACCCGCAGAGCGTGGTCCACTCGCTGGTGGAGTTCATCGACTCGTCGGTCCTGGCGCAGCTCGGCGTCCCGGACATGAAGCTGCCCATCCTCTACTCTCTGACCCACCCCGAACGCGCCGCCGGCTCCTGCCCCAGCCTCGACCTGCCGGCCCTGCGCCAGCTGGATTTCTTTGCCGTCGACGCCCGCCGCTTTCCCTCCATTCCCATGGCCTATGCCGTGCTGCGCCAGGGGCAGAACGCCGGGGCCGTTTTCAACACGGCCAACGAGGTCGCCGTGGACTATTTCCTGTCCGGCCGCATCGCATTCGCTTCCATCTTCGCGGTCGTCGAGCGCATGCTGGAGCGGATGGACGTCCAGCCCCTGCGCGGCCTGGAAGATGTACTGGAAACCATCGCCCTCACCCGCAGGAGAACGATCGCCCACATCGAAAAAGAGGTAATGCCATGAACATCGTCTACCAGTTCCTGACCTTCCTGGTCGTGCTGGGGATCATCGTCCTGGTCCACGAGCTGGGCCACTACGTCGCCGCCCGGCTGATGAAGATCCGCGTCGAGGTCTTCTCCTTCGGGTTCGGCAAGCGCCTGTTCGGGCGCCGGATCGGCGACACCGATTTCCGCGTCAGCCTGGTTCCGGTCGGCGGCTACGTGCGCATGGCCGGCGAGGAGGACTACGATCCCGCCCACGCCGCCCCCGACCAGTTCATGGCCAAGAACCGGGCCCAGAAGATCTTCACCCTGCTGATGGGGCCGCTGATGAACCTGGCGCTGGCGCTGCTGCTGATCGCCGCCGTCAATATGGGCGGCGTGGAGGTCGACGCCTACAAGCTGGAGCCGCCGGTCGTCGGCTACGTGGCCAAGGGCTCGCCGGCCGAGGCGGCGGGGCTGCTTCCCGGCGACCTGCTGCTGGCCATCAACGGCCGCGCCACCCCGACCTGGAAGGAGGCGGAGATCCTGGTCGGCACCAACCCCAAGGAGAGCCTGCGCCTCGACTTCCGCCGCGGCGGCCAGGCGCGGCGCACCGAGCTGAAGGTGGCCTCCAGCACGCGCTACGAGATCGGCTATGCCGGGTTCTACTGGCAGCTGCCGGCCGAGATCGACCGCGTCGCCCCCGGCTACCCGGCGGCCAAGGCGGGGCTGCGCCCCGGGGACGT
>CAYXCX010000001.1:0-29419 GCA_964463405.1 uncultured Clostridia bacterium | reverse complement strand
TACCGGCCGACGGTCGCCTTCACGACGCTGCTCGGCGGCGGGCTGCTGGTCGCGGCCGATTTCCTGGCCCGCTCGCTCCTGCCGCCGCTGGAGATTCCGGTGGGCATCGTCACGTCGCTGCTGGGTGCGCCGTTCTTCCTGTTCCTGCTCCTGGGGCAGCTGAAGCGGACGGCCTGACCGCTCAGTCCTTTTTCAGCCGCAGCTCTTGGTACCCGACCAGGACCGACGGCGAGGAGGATTTCAGCACCTGGAAGGTCACCAGCGTCTCGCCGCCCGGGTTGGGCACCGACGTTTCGAACGGCCGCGGCACGCCGCGGGCCACGTCGCGGAACAGGAGCTGGTCGATCAGCTCCCCGCCGGCATAGACGCGCAGGACCAGGTATTCGGCCTCGGCCGGATAGGTGAGGAGGCCGTGGACCAGCAATCGCTCTGCCCGGGCCGCGGCATAGCCGGGGCCGACCGCGGCCGGCCGGCCGTCCAAGTCGGTGATCTTCTCGATGCCCACCTGGGCGCCGGGGACGATCACTTTCATCTCCTGCACCTCGCTTTCGGCCACGGTGTTGCCGGCGCCGTCGAGGGCCCGCACTTTCCAGTAGGTCCAGCTGTTGCGCGGGATCGCCGCCCAGGTTTCGGCATCGGCCGTGTAGCGGAGGCTTTCGGGGCACTCGCGCCAGGCGACGCCTTCCTCGTTGCGCAGCAGCGGGAACAGGGCGGCGAAGGCGATCTGGTAGCGCGACCCGCCCAGGGCCCGCTCCCAGGAGAAGACCGCCTCTTCGTCCTCCTTGAGGATGGCGCCGTCCTTGGGGGCAAGAACGGCGATCACGTTCTCGTAGGGCAGGACGTAATAGCGCAGGGTGGGGAAGACCGCCCCCCCGTTCGCCGGCCTGGTCAGCTGCACGGTGATGGTGTTCAAGCCGGGGTCGAACGCCGGCAGTCCGGGAACCTCGGGGGTGAGGATGGCCTTGATCTGCCCCTGGTAGACGGTCTCGCTGAAGAAATATGCGGGATGGCCGTTCACGATCCAGTAGCCCGAGACGATTCCGGTGCCGCGCATTTTCATCCGCAGCCGGGCGCGGATGGACTTGGAATTCCTGGGCACGACCTTGTAGTACTTGCCGTTGTCCAGGGTGAGCTCCGCCAGCTCCAGGTTCACCTGGTCGCTGATGCCCAGGATGCGCACGGGAACCGTGAACCTCTTGGCGCTGGCGCCGTTCTCGTCGCGGGCGGTGACGGTGTAGGTGCCGGGGATCTTGTAGGCGTGGCTGACGGAGAACGGGCCGGGAAAGGCGCCGATGCGCGCGGCGGCCGTGGCGGCCGGAGCGGTGGCCGCCGTGCTGCCGTCGCCGAAGTCCCACAGCACCTGGGGGCCGCGGAAGTTGACGGCGGTCACGGTCACGGGCTCGTCGGCCCTGGCCTCGCTGGCAGAGACCGCCAGCGAACGGTTCTCGGGGAGGATGGTGATCGGCCGGGACACGGTTGGCTGCTCGCCGGCGCGGGCGGTGATGGTGAACGTCCCCTCCTTCTGGTAGCGATGGGCGACCGCCGGCGAAAGGACCTGGGGCTGGGAGCCGTCGCCGAAATTCCACTTGACCGAGTCGCTGTTCATGTTCAGCGCCTGGATGGCGACCTCCTGATCGACGCGCGGCGCGGCCGGCGAATAGAGGATCATGGGCTGCGCATCATTGACGGTCACGGTCAGGCTGACCGGCGTCGTCTTGGTGTTGCCGTTCCAGTCGAAGGCCCGTACCAGGTACTGGCCGCTCTTGGCGAAGGTGTGGGTGATCGTCGTGCCGCGGTTGGCGTATACCGTGTTGTCGCCCATGTTCCAGGTGATGTTGTCCGGGGTCTGGAAGTTGACCGCCGTGAACGTCGCCGTCTGCCCCACGGAGGGGCTCAGCGGCGACACGCTCACGCTCCGGTTCTCCAGCACCCTTAGCGTCGCGTACTCGTCCTGCGGGCAGCCGGAAATAGAAAGGCGATGGAAATGCAGGGTGAATGTGCCGGGGTTTCGGTAGGTGTGGGTTTGAGGGGTCGGATAATTGAATGAGGAATCGAGTCCGCTCCAAAGGGCGCTGCCGTCGCCCCAGTCCATGGTGCCGGAAAGGCCGTACACGCAGGAAAGCGTGGCGGTGATCTGTCCGGCAACATTGATCGTTGCCGATGATGGAGTTATGGTGATGGCCGCGAGGAATGCGGCCGGCCCCATTAAAATCATGAGAAGACATGTGATTTTTTTCATGTTCATCCTCATTTAGAAAGCGATATCTGCCTGGAGATGAAAGATGGACGAATCGGTTTTGATGTCCCCGGTTTTGGCCCCCTGGAACATCGATTTAAGGGAGAGCGAGGGACGGACCTTGTCCTTGAAGAGCTTGGCGGCGAAAAAGTTCAGGTTGCAGCCCGCCGTCCAGCTGGCGCTCTTGCTCAAGGCGCCTTCGTTGCTCATGTAGGAGGAGGAGACGGTCAGGGTGAGGTACTGGGGGATGAAGGTGATCTCGGAGCTGACGAAGGCGTTGTACACGGTCGATTTGCTGCCGTCGCTTAAGGCTTCATTCTCTTGGAAGCTGAGCGTTGGGTTCAGGGTGACCACTTTGCCGAAGCGCAGGTTCAGCGAGAGCGAGGCGGTGAGGTTGGAGCTGAAATTCACCGATTCGGTCCGGCCCACGTTGAGATTGACGCCGGTCGCTCCGGCCATGTAGCCCAGCGAGGCGCTGTAATTGTAGGTGTTCATGTCCGAGGTTGACGTCTGCAGCCCGGTCGAGGAGTCGTAGTCGAGGTTGTCGCGGGACACGTCGGCGCCGACGCGGAAGTGGCGGCCCAGGCCCCAGTTCAGCGTGGTGCCGGCCCGGCGCTGGTGCAGCATGTCCTGCAGCGGGTTGTTCATGTAGTTCTTCTTGTCGACATAGCTGAGGTTCCAGGAGAAGGACTTGATGCTGAGCCCCAGGTTGGTGCTGAGGCCTTCGCGGTCGTTCTGCAGGAAGAGGTTGGCGATCGACTGGAAGTGGTCGCCGATATCCTCGTAGTCGGCGGAGAAGGAGAGGATGCCGCGCTGGAAGCGCAGCCCCGCCTTCCAGGCGGTGTCGTTGGCCGTCTCGATCTCCTCCTGGCTGGCGGCGGCGCCGTAGGTGCTGGAGGAAATCTCGCCGGTGACCTGCAGGCTGTTGCGCAGCAGGCTCAGTTCGCTCCAGAGGGAGAACATGCTGCCCTTGCGGTACTCGTCGGCGCTGTAGACGGTCTTGCTGACCAGGTTGTCGCGGCCGGTCATGACCAGGCCGCGCACCGTCAGGGTGTTCTTCAGGTTGAATCCGGCCACGGCGCCGAAGATGCCGGCCTTGGAATCGGGGATGCCGTAGCCGTCAAAGCCGGTCTTCTGCTGGGAATTCGTGTAGAAGGAGTTCAAGTACAGGCTCTTGCCGGCGTATTCGAAGCGCAAGCCGCGGCGGTTCAGGTAGGAAGTGGTGAACTCGGTGGCGTTGACCGCCACGTCGCCCGCCTCGATCTGCATGGCGCCCTTTTTGAAGCGCACCATCATGCTGGACAGGTTGACGCGGTTCTCGGTCTCTTCGTTCCAGGGGTCCAGGTGGTTGAAGTTGGTGTCGAAATCGATCTGGGTGTCATTCTTGGCGATGTTCTTGTAGATGCGCAGGTTGCCGTTGGCCGTGTAGTTCTGCTGGTAATAGCCGCTGTCGTTGTTCTCGTCCAGCTTGGTCGCCGTCGACAGCGAGGCGTTGACGTTCAGCGGCGGCTGCCAGCGGCGCGCGGGGGCGGCGGCGTCGCCGGCCTCCTGGAAATAGATCTCCGGCGACTCCTGGCGGGTAAAGCCGGCCACCGTGTGGCTGAGCGAAACGGCGGCTTCTCCGGAACCCTTCTTTTCGACCACGCGAAATTCGATGTCCTTGCCGTAGAGGTTGGCAATGGCGATGCGGCAGCTGAACGCCCCCGAGGCCTCTTGCTGCATCTTGCGCACCTGGTAGCCGGTCATGCCCTCGGTGCGGTAGTGGAGGAAATAGGCCCCGTGCTCGGGCCGCGGGCTGATGCGGATGACGACCTGGTCGGGCAGGCGCTCGACGCGGGGCAGGGTGTTCATCCGCACCGGCGATTGGGCCGCAGCCGAGAAGGCCAGCAAACAGAGTACGGCGCTCCACGCTGTTGTTTTTGCCCTGTTCAACTCCCTGTGGGCCGAAAATACCATACTTGAAAATAGCTTTGCAACGGCTTGTATCTCAATTATTAATTTTATTATAGAATATCTTAAGAACGCCGGAATCAAATCGAGGCCCACAATGAAGCGCAAAAGCCAGCCGTCGCCGCCGCGAACATGAAGACCCACGTCGCCCTGAACGCCGCCAACCTGCTCCACAACCTCAGGCAGTTCCAGCGCCTGACCCGGGCGCCGCTGATGTTCGTGGTCAAGGCCAACGCCTACGGCCACGGCTTGCGCCCGGTGGTGGAGATCGCCCGCCGCTCAACCGCTGTCGGGCGCTATGCCGTCGATTCGCTGGCCGAAGCGCTGGCGGTCCGCGAACTGGTTGCCGACAAGCCGGTGCTGATCCTCGGCTGGAGCGACCGGGATGAACTGGACGAGCTGCTGCGGCGGGGGTTCGAGGCGGTCGTCCCCTCCGAGGAGCACCTGCGCTGGCTGCTGGCCGCCGCGACGCGGGTCGGGCGCAGGGCCCGGGTCCATCTCAAGATCGAGACCGGGACCAACCGCCTGGGCATCGATCCCGGCAGGGCCGTCGCCCTGCTGCAGCGGCTGAACCCGGAGCGGGTCGAGCTTTGCGGCGTCTATTCCCATTTCGCCAACATCGAGGACACGACCGACCCGGCCTTCGCCCAGGGCCAGCTCAAGCTGTTCCGCGGCCTATTACGGCGGCTGAAGGGGGGCGGTGCCTGCCGCCATTTCTCCAGCTCGGCGTCGACCCTGCTCTTTCCCGAGACCCATTTCGACATGGCCCGGGTGGGGATATCGGCCTATGGCTACTGGCCTTCGCGGCAGACCCACGCCCTGTACTTGGAAAAGCACAAGCAGGGCATCGCCCTGAAGCCGGTGCTGAGCTGGCACGCCAAGGTGGCCCAGGTCAAGACCGTGGCCAAGGGGGCGGCGATCGGCTATGGCCTGACCTACAAGGCCTTCGCCAAGTCCAGGATCGTCGTGATCCCGGTGGGCTATTACGACGGCTACGACCGCAAGCTGTCCAACGCCTCCCAAATCCTGGTCCACGGCGTCAAGGCGCCGGTGCGCGGCAGGGTCTGCATGGACATGTTCATGGCTGACGTCAGCCACGTGCCCGGAGTGAAGGCCGGAGACCCGGTTACCCTGCTGGGGAACGAGGGCCAGGAGCGGATCGACGCGGACATGCTGGCCGAATGGGCCGGGACCATCAATTATGAAGTGTTGTCGCGCATCAACCCCCTGATTCCCCGGGTGGTGACGTGACGCGGGCGGCCAGGGGAGCTGCTGGCGGGGAACTTTTCCCGGCGGCCGCCGTTTATTGGTGTGTATGGAAATAACCGATGTCTTGTCCCGGTGCCGCGAGAACGACAGGGAGGCGTGGAACATGCTGATTAACGCCTATTCCAAGTCGGTCTACAACATCGCGCTGAACTTCTTTGCCGAGCGGGACATCGCTTCTGACGTCACCCAGGAGATCTTCATCAAACTCTACCACAATCTGGACAAATTCAAGGAGGAGAAGAGTTTTACCTCCTGGGTTTTCGCGGTTTCGCGCAATTATTGCATCGATTATTGGCGAAAAAACCGTAAACACCTGGAAAATTCCCAGGAATTGGATGAAAATATCGGCAGCGGCGCGCCAACTCCAGAGGAGAAGCTGGCCAGGGAGTCGGAATTTGAACTGCTGAGGAAAAAAATCGCCAAACTGGACCCCGATTTGCGGGTCATCCTCATCATGCGCGACATCAACGACATGTCCTACCAGGAGATCGCCGAGAAATTCTCGATCCCCGAAGGGACGGTCAAGTCGCGGATCAACCGCGCCCGGCTGAAGCTGGCTGAATCGTACTTGCGGGAGGGGACATGAGCAGCAAGTGCAGGGAATTCGAGTCCCGGCTCTCGGCCTATCTGGAAAACGAGCTGCCCGGGGACGCCGCCGCCGACCTCGAAACGCATCTGCGCGGCTGCGCTGCCTGCCAGGCGAAAAAAGAAAGGATGGAGGATCTTCTCGGCAGCCTCGCCGAGCTTCAGGAGGAGGTGCCGTTCTTTCTCAAGAACCGCCTATACAACATCCCGGATGCCGTCGAGAAAGAAGTCGCGGCCCGGCGCCGCTATTTCCCCTCCTGGCTGGCGGCGGCGGTCGGCACGGTGGTGCTGTTCCTGAATTTGTTCTATTTCACCAATGTCTTCCCGGCCGCCAACCGCCAGATGCATTCGCTGGTCTCGTCGGTCGAACGATTCGCGGTCAGGACCGGCGGCTGGCTGGAGCAATTCAAGGAATCGAAAGAATTGATATTTTTCACTTTTTTCGGAAAAAAATCGCTGCAAATTCAGGAAAACGACCAGGAAGAGAAGTGGAAAAGCGACGGTTTTGACCAAGGAGGAAGAAATGGCTAGCAGCACCGAATCCAGCAGGGGGCCGCGGGAGAAAAACTCCTCTTTGGCCGCGTTTCTGGCGATCTTTCCTGGAATGGGAGCCGTCTACAACGGCAATTTTGTCAAGGGGCTCACTTTCATGCTGGTTTTCGCCGTCCTGATCGTCCTGACCAGCAATGCCGATGGCGCCGATTCGGCCGTGTTTGGGCTTATGATCGCCGGCTTCTACATCTACCAGATCATCGACAGCTACAACGAGGCCAACGCCCTGAACCGGGCGGGGCAGGCCGAGAAATCGCCGGCGCCAGGGGAGGAACTCTCCCTGTTCTCGGCCGTGGCCGTGCTGGTGATCGGGGTTCTTTTCCAACTGGTCAACTTCGGCCTGTTTTCGTTCCGCCAGGTCACGCGGCTCTGGCCCCTGGCGCTCATCGCCTTCGGGATCAAGATCGTTTTCGACTATTACAAACGCGAGGAGGGCGGCCATGGCAAGCAATAAAAAGGAATCCCTGGCCTGGGGCTTGATCATTCTGGCGCTGGGCATGCTCTTCCTGCTGAAGAATTTCGGGCTGGAGGTCAATGTCTGGCGGCTGCTGGGCAAGTATTGGCCCATGATCCTGATCTTCATCGGCCTGAAGAACATCTATCTATTCGCCAAGAAGAAATCATGAAACGCAAGGAAATTTTCCTGGTCCTGGCCCTGATCGCCTTCGGCCTTCTCTATCAGGCGGTGGAAAAGGGGCGGGAGCGCATGGCCAGGGATTTCTCCTTTTATGCCGGCGACCGGCGGCCGCAGGGGACCCGGTTCAGCGAGTTTCCCGGTCTCCAGCAAGGCTTTTCCGGGGTGAGCCGCATCGCCGTCGTCAACCCCGCCGGTGAAGTCCTGGTCGGCGCGTCCGCCGACGGCCAAGTGCACTTATCCTCCTGGGTTCGCGTCTACCATGCGGGAAAGGAGGCCCCGGCTCGCCTGGAGCCTGAGGTCCAGGCGCAGGGGCGGATGGTCGACGGCACCTTGCAGGTGTCGGTCGGGGCGCCCTCGCCGTTTCCCTACCGGCGCCTGCGCGTCCTGCTGCGGTTGGAGGTTCCCCCCGGCATCCCCCTGGCCGTCGCCAACCAGGAGGGGGACGTCATCCTGCGCGACGCGGGCGGGGCCCTGGAGGTCGAGCTGAAAAACGGCGACCTGGTGCTGGAGAACGCTTCTGCCGGTGCCAGGCTGCGGCTGAGCAACGGCACAGCCCGGATCAAGGGGGTGGCCGGCGAAGCCGAAATCCGAGCCATGCGGGCTAAGGTTTTCGTGCAGGACGTCGCGGCCGTCCGGCTCGACGGCCGGCACAGCGACTTCGTCGTCCGCGGCGTCGCCGGCCGCGCCGCCGTCGAGTTGGCCTACGGCAAGCTGGAGCTGGACGGCGCCGAGCGGCTGGAAGCCAAGGCGCGGCATGGGCAAATCCGGGCCGCCCACCTTGGCGCCGGAGCCGTGGTGACCAGCCACTATGCGCCGGTCATCCTGGAAGACGCCGCCGGAGACGTGAGCGTTTCCTGCCGCTCGGGGCGCATCGAGCTGCGCCGCCTGTCCGCCCGTGCGGTAATGGTCGAGAATTCCTACGCCGACGTGGCCATTTCCGGCTTTGCCGGCGCCAGCCTCGACGTGGCGCTGAAAAACGGCAGGCTGGCCCTGCTGGCCGACCGGATTGACGAGCGGGTCAACATCAGCGGCAGCCACGCCGACCTTGACCTGTCCTTCGCGGCCCTGGTCGATCCGACGTTCAGCATTCAGGCGGTCCACGGCCGCATCCGCGTCCCGCCGGGCCTGGGCTTGGAGAGCTACGAGGAAAAGGAGGAGTCGTTCGCCAACCGCGACGGGGGCAAGCCTGAAATCCGCGTGCGCAACGTCTATGGCGACGTGAAGGTCAGCGCCGGCGGTTGACCGTTGATTTTTCCCCGCCGTTGGGTTATGAATGAATCCATGGCGAAGGTCTTCACGCTGCCCAATGTCCTCAGCCTGCTGCGCCTGCTGATGATCCCGCTCATCGTCGTGATGATGCTCCATGTCAGCGACTCTCTGTTTCCCTGCCTGCTGTTCACCTACGTCTTCACCGTTTCCCTCGATTTCCTGGACGGGTATTTCGCCAGGAAGTTCTCCCAGGAAACCGAGCTGGGCAGGATCATCGACCCCCTGGCCGACAAGGTCCTGGTCCTGGCGATCCTGATCACGTTGACGGCCCGCTTCGGTTTTCCCCTTTGGCTGGCGGCGTTCATCATCCTGCGCGATCTCCTGATCCTGTGGGCAAGCATCCTGCTCTACCGCGGCAAGCGCATCGTCAAGCCCTCGCTGGTGGTGGGCAAGATCACCTTCGCCCTGTTGAGCCTGTTGATCTTCGTCTTCATCGTGGATCTGCATGAACGGATCGAGCTGGTCGCCGTCAAGCAGTTCCTGATCGCCCTGACCTTCTCATTCCTGCTCTGGTCCTGGCTGTCTTATTTTTTGGTTTACGTGCGGGAGAAAAATGGCAAGCAAGCAAACCATCCTGATCGTTGACGACGAGAAAGAAATCCGCCAGATGCTGCAGGAGTTCCTGGAGGGCAAAGGCTATGCCGTGCTGGTTGCCGAGGACGGGCAGCAGGCGTTGCAGTTAGCCGGAGAGCGCCGCCCCGATCTGGTCATCACCGACCTGCTGCTGCCCAAGGAGCACGGAATCGAGGTGATGCAGGCCATCAAGGACCAGTTCTTCCTGCCGATCATCGCCATGTCGGGGGTCTACCGCAAGGAAGAGGTGGCCGGGCAGGTCGGCGACGTGTTCATCGACGGCTATTTCGAAAAGCCGCTGGACCTTGAGGGAGTCCTGGCCTGCGTCCGCGCCATCCTCAATGGATGAGCCCTTCCACTCGTTCGCTTCCTTCCTGAGGCGCCGCCTGCCCGGCGGCCCGCTGCGCAAGATCGCCATTGACGCCGGGCTGTCCTGCCCCAACCGCGACGGCACGCTGGCCGGAGACGGCTGCATCTTCTGCGACCCGTACGGCGCCGGCCCCGCGGCCGCCAGGGGCCGCTCCATTGAGAGCCAGATCGAGGAACGCATCGCCCGCTTTCCCGGCAGGCGCTTTCTCGCCTATTACCAGGCCCATTGCAATACCCACGGCCCGCTGGCCGAGCTGCGGCGCAAATACGAGGTCGTGTTCCGCTATCCCGAAATCGCGGGACTTTTCGTCGGCACCCGTCCCGACGCCCTGCCCGGCCCGGTGCTGGCCCTGCTGGCCGAGACGGGCCGGCGCATCTACCTGTGCGTGGAGCTCGGGCTGCAGTCGGTGCACGAACGCAGCCTGGCCTGGCTGCGCAGGCGCCACACCTACGCCAGCTTCCTGGAGGGATTCGCCGCCTTGCGCCGGCAGGGCATCGACGTGGTCGTCCACCTCATCGTCGGCATTCCCGGCGAGACGCGCGACGATATGCGGGCCACCATTGCGGCGCTGAACCGGCTGCAGCCGGCCGGCATCAAGCTTCATCCGCTGCACGTGCTGCGCGGCACCGAGCTCGAACGGCTGCACGCCGCGGGCCGGCTGCCCCTACTGGAGCGGGACGAGTACGTCGAAATCGCTTGCGACCTTCTGGAGCGCCTGGACCCCGCCATCGCGGTCCACCGTCTCACGGCCGACCGCGAAGGAGACCTGTATGTCGCCCCGCTCTGGGCGCAGCGCAAGGCCGAGGTGCTCGAGGCCATCCGCTGCCGCCTGCGGCAGCAGGGCCATAACCAGGGCTGGCGGCTCGGCATTGACAAGCCGGCGCCGATGATGTAAAACCATGGCCAAGAGACAAAGGGAACCAGATGGGAAAGCGCGTCATTGAGTCGCCCGTGCCGTTCGTGCTGCGCAAGGTCTTTATCGAGAAGATCACGGGCGAACTGGCGGTCCGCGGCGAGAACTTTGAAAAGAGCCTGTGCTTCACGCAGGGCCACCTTTGCTACGCCACCACCAACGTCCTGCATGAGCGACTGGGCGAAGTGCTGTTCAAGGTCGGCAAGATAGACAAGACCCAGTTTTGGAACATTCATAAGCTGATCTCGGGACAGAAGGAGCGAATCGGCCGAATCCTGGTGAACAACCAGGTCATCAGCCAGAAGGACCTGTTCTTCGGGCTGATCCACCAAGTGCGCCTGATCGCCCTCTCCACGTTTTCCCTGACCAGCGGCGAGTGGGAGTTTTCCGCCGCCCTCCCAGAGATCCCCGAAGATTCGCGCTTCCAGATCGAGCTGCCGACGATCTTCAGCGAGGGCGTGCCGCGCTTCAAGAGCCTGCCCCTTTTTCGCAACAGCTTCTCCAAGCGGCGGCTGGGATTCAGGCCCATCTCGGAAGAGGTCGGCAGCTTCCTCAAGCAGGAGGAGCTGGCGCTGTACAAGGAGCTGAGCTCGCGGAGCGGAATGGCGGCCGAGGCGGCCGCCAAGGACATGGGCCTCGCCGACGAACTCCTGTGGCCGAAGCTGGCCCTGTTCTTCCTGCTGGGCATCGTGGATTTCTCCCTGCCGGCGGCAGAATCCGCGCAGCCTCCCAGCAAGGATCAAGAGGAGCTCCTGGCCCTGCACGAAAGCATGAAAGCCAGGGATCTCGATTATTATGAGCTGTTCGGGCTGACCAACAGCGCGACCTTCAACGAGATCAAGGAGATTTATTTCCGTTTCGCGAAAAAATACCATCCCGACCGCATGGGCGAGGGCGCGACTCCCGAACTGCGGGAAAAGGCCAATTTCGTCTTCGCCAAGATCAACAAGGCCTTTGAAGTTCTTGGCAACGAGGAAAAGCGGCGGGAATACGACATGAAAGGGTACAAGGAGATCCAGAAAGACGAAAAATCGAGCGAAAACCTGACGGAAAAGGCGAATCTTTATTACCGCAAGGCAAAGACCCTCTACAACCAGCAGCGGTTCAGGGAGGCGGCCAGCCTGATGGAGGAGTCAATCCGCAACGACGCCAGCAAGGCCGCCTATTTTCTCCTTCTCGGCCTGGCCCAGTCCAACATCCCCAATCTGCGGCGCCTGGCCGAGAAGAGCTTCCAGAAGGTCGTCGAAATGGAGCCGTGGAACGCCGAGCCCTATGCCGCCCTGGGATTGTTGTTCCAGTCTGAAAAAATGGATAAGCGCGCCGAGAACTTCTTCCGCAAGGCGCTGGCCATAGATCCCGAGCATGAGCTGGCCAGGAAACGGCTGGCCGAAATGCTGGGCGGCGACAAGAAATCGTCGGTTTTTTCCATGTTCAGCAAGAAAAAATAGCGTTCTCTCCCACGCTATATTTTGTGTTTAAAAAAAAACAATATTGACATTTAGCGTTTTTCAGGTAATATGCACAGTTGCCGGTCATAAATGAGGAGTTGGAGGGGACAGCCGTGACGATCCTGTATATGTCTTCCGAGGCGGTGCCGTTTGCCAAGACCGGCGGCCTGGGAGACGTGGCTGGATCACTGCCGCGCGCCCTGGCCGCAAGCGAAACGGTCGTGCTGCTGATGCCCGGATACAAGACCGAGGCCATCCGCCTCTCCCAGGCCGCGGTTGTCGACGAGTTCACCCTGCCTGTGGGGACCCGGACCTACGCGGCGGTCGTGAGAAAATTCGCTGTTTCGCCCCGGTTTTCCGCCTGCTTCATCCACAACGAGCATTTTTTCGGCCGCAGCGGCCTGTACGGCGACGACTCCGGGGATTATCCCGACAACTTCGCCCGCTTCCTGTTTTTTCAAAAAGCGGCCCTGGAATACGCCAGCCGCAGCGGCCTGCAGGCCGATATCCTCCATTGCAACGACTGGCAAACGGCTTTCATTCCGCTTCTGGCCAGGAGCGAAGGCTATGCCGGGCATTTCGCCAGGTCGCGATCGGTCTTCACCATTCACAACCTCGGCTTCCAGGGGATATTCCCCGCGGCCGCCTTCACCGAAACAGGCCTTCCCAGCCACCTGTTTTCTCCCGAATACCTTGAGTTCTACGGCGACCTGAACTGCCTCAAGGCCGGCATCATCTTTTGCGACCGGCTGCTCACCGTCAGCCCGACCTATGCCCGGGAGATCGTCGCCCCGGAGCAGGGGTTCGGACTGGATGGGCTGCTGGCCAAATTTTCCCCCAAGCTGAGCGGAATCCTCAATGGCGTCGATTACGGCCAGTGGGACCCGATCCACGATCCGTTCATCGCCCGCAAGTATTCTTCGGCCTCGCTGGCCGATAAAACCGCGAACAAGGAATCGCTTTTCAGCGAGCTTGAGTTTGCCGGCGAGCCCAATTCCCCCCTGGTGGTCATGATCTCGCGGATCTCGCAGCAGAAGGGGGTGGACCTGCTGCCGCGGCTTCTTCCCGCCCTGTTCCAGGAGGGAGTCTTTTTTGTCCTGCTGGGGACGGGCGACCGCTTGCTGACCGGCGAGATTTCGGCGCTGGCCGGGCGCTTCCCCGAGCGGATGAGGTTCCTGAACGGCTTCGACGAAAGGATGGCCCACCGGCTGCAGGCCGCCGGAGATCTCCTCTTCATGCCTTCCCACTACGAGCCGTGCGGCTTGAACCAGATTTATGCCCTGCGCTACGGCACGGTCCCGGTCGTGCGCGCCACCGGAGGCCTTGATGATTCGGTGGAGGCCTTCGACCCGGCCAGCGGGAAAGGGACGGGGTTCAAGTTCCAGGGCAACGGCGTTGACGCCCCCCTGGCCGCCATGCGCTCCGCCCTGGAGTTGTTCGCTGATCGGCGCCGGTGGCGCAAGGTCCAGGAAAACGGCATGGCAAAGGATTTTTCCTGGGAACGGGTTGTTCCCGCCTACTTGCAATTGTATAAAAATATCTTACTGGAGGATACTCAGCATGTCTGAAATCATCACGGCCAACGACGGCGATTTCGAGAGCCAGATCAAGGGCAGCCCGATGGTCATCGTCGATTTCTGGGCCCCGACCTGCGTGCCCTGCCGGCTGATGGAGCCGGGCTTGGAAAAGATCGCCGCCAGCCATGCGCAGCGGGTCAAGGTCGTGAAGGTCAACGTGAACGAAAATCCCAGGACCTCTTCCCGCTATTTCGTCCGCACCCTCCCCACCCTGCTGTTCATCAAGGACGGGCAGGTGAAGACGCAGATCGTCGGCGCCGTGAACCCGGGGCAGATCGAGAAAACCCTGCGGGAAGTGGGATGATGGATAAGAACTGGGACGTGATCATCGTCGGCGGCGGGCCGGCCGGGCTGGCGGCGGCGATCTATTGCGGCCGCGCCAGGCGCAAGACCCTGGTGCTGGAGAAGAAGGTCTTCGGCGGCCAGATCGTCTTTTCCGATATCATTGAGAATTATCCCGGCTTCGCCGAGCCGATCGTTCCCGCCGACCTGATGGAGCAGATGGCCAAGCAGGCCGAGCGCTACGGAGTTGTGCTGGAAAACGACGAGGTCCTGGGCCTGAGGCGGGAGGAAGGCGGCTGGCAAATCGACGTCTACCAGGACCATTTCACGGCCAAGGCCATCCTGTATGCCGCCGGCTCCTCGCACCGCCATCTGGGCGTCCCCGGAGAGAACGAACTGCTGGGCCGCGGGGTGTCGGTCTGCGCCACCTGCGACGCCCCGTTTTTCCAGAACAAGAAGGTCGCCGTCCTGGGCGGAGGCGACACGGCCCTTTACGAGGCCCTGCATTTGGCCAAGTTCGCCGCCGAGGTCGCGCTGATCCATCGCCGCGACCAGTTCCGCGCCGAGAGGATCCTGCAGGACCGCGTGTTCCGCAACGAAAAAATCAGGCCGGTCTGGGATTCGCAAGTGCTGCGCTTCAAGGGCGGGCAGAAGCTCGAGGCCCTCGAGGTGCGCAACATCAAAACCGGAGTCGTCGCGGACATGGCCTGCGACGGGGCCTTCCTGGCCATCGGCACCCTCCCCAACACCGGGCTGCTCCAGGGGCTGGTGAAGCTCGACGAGAACGGCTATGTCGTGACCGACTTCACGCTGCGAACCGAAGCCCCGGGGCTGTTCGTTTCGGGAGAAGTCATTCGCGGCAACCGCCGCCAGGTCGCCATCTCGACCGGCATGGGCGTGCAGGCCGCGCTCAGCTGCGAGGAGTACCTCTCTTCCCTGGACTGAGCGCGCCAAGTGGCAGGGACATGAGACCGGCAATCGGCCCTGACGGCATCCGCGACCGATGATCCAGGCGGTTCTCGGCGAAAAATTGGGCGACGGCTGGGTGCGCTGCCGCCTCTGCGCCCACCAATGCCGGATCGCCCCCGGCAAGCGGGGGCTGTGCGGGGTAAGGAAGAACGCGGCCGGCCAGCTAATCTCGCTCAACGCCGGCCGCGTCGCCGCCGCCAACATAGATCCCATCGAAAAAAAGCCGCTCTATCATTTCCTGCCCGGATCGCGATCCTTCTCCGTCGCCGCCATGGGCTGCAACTTCTCCTGCCGCTTCTGCCAGAACCACTCCCTGTCGGTTGTTCGGCAGGAAGAGGACATCAAGGGCGAAGCCCTCACCCCGGCGCGCCTGGTGGCCCTGGCCCGGGAGGGCGGCTGCCGCTCGATCTCCTATACTTATACCGAGCCGACGGTGTTTTTTGAACTGGTCGCGGAAACGGCGCAACAGGCCCGCGCGGCCGGCTTGCGCAACGTGCTGGTCAGCAACGGCTACCTGGGTCCCGAGGCCCTGGCGCTGCTCGCCCCGTTTTTGGACGGGGCCAACATCGACCTGAAGGCTTTTCGCGACGAATTTTACAAGCGCTATTGCTCCGCCCGTCTCGGCCCGGTCCTGGAGACCATCGCCGCCATGAAGGCGGCGGGGATCTGGATCGAGGTCACCACCCTGCTGATACCGGGCCTGAACGACGATCCGGCCGAAATAGAGGACTTGATCGGGTTCCTGTTCGGCCTGGGCGGCGATGTCCCCTGGCACGTTTCGCGCTTTTTCCCCTGCCACCAGATGGCCGGCCTGCCGCCGACCGAGGCCGCAGCCATCCGCCGCTGCCTGGAAAGGGCGGAGCAGCGTGGGCTTCGCTTTGTTTACGGGGGTAATTTCGACGATGACCGCTGGAGCCAAACCCGTTGCCCGCGCTGCCGGAAAACGCTGGTCGAGCGCCGCGGCTACCGGGTGACGGCCTCCGGGCTGAGCGCGGGGGCCTGCTCCGCCTGCGGGGCGCATGTGGCCGGGGTATGGCAATAATGGGCCAGCGTATCGCGTAACCAGAGGCGCGCTCCGCGCTCAAGGCATAAGGCAAAAGTAAAAAGGTATAAGTGAAAGGCCCTTGCCAAGGGTTTTATTGAACAAGCTCTTTGATTGCTGTTACTACCACTACCACTATCGCTATCACTTGTTTCTTTTTGTCTCCCATTATGCGTTGACAAAAAATACTCGCTGGACTATTTTATCGCCGGAGATGAGCATGGCAGAAAACACCCCTCCCGATCCCAATCACCCGAGCGCGCCCCCGGCTCCGCCGGAGACGCCGCTGAACCTTCCCCCCGAGGCCATGGTGGCGGAGACCCGCCCGGCTCCCGCCACCATCTACGACGGCCAATCCCGGCGGCCTGAGCCGGCGGCGCGGCCGCAGCCGACCTACCGCCCCTACGCGGCGCGGCCGGCCCGGACTCCTGTGCCGGCGAGCGTCTGGGGGATGATCGCCGCTGTCGCGGGCTTGCTGCTGGTGCTGGTCATCGTCGCCACTTCGGGGGGGGGCAAGGAGGAGCCGGTCCGGCCCGCAAGCCCGTTGCCCGAAGCCGAGGAGCAAGCGGGCGAACCGAATGGCTATGCGGCAGCCGTCGCCCGCAGCAAGGCGCTCATCCAGAAGCGTTTTGAGCAGCAGGTGCTGACTGCCGAGCCCTTCGCCGGCGAGGTTCCGCTGGCCGTGCGGCCGGCGGGTCCGCTTCTGGCCCCGGAAGCCGACCCGCAGCTGGCGGCCCTGGCCGAAGCGCTGGCCATCCGCGTGCGCATCCTGAACGGCGCGCAGACGACGGCCCGCGGCGGGCAGGCGGCGCGGACGGCGAAAGGCGAATTCCGCGGGTTTCGCGTGACCGCCCTGGAAAAGCTGGAGAAGGGAGCCGTAACCCAAGCCGAGGTCTTGGTCATTACCCCGCAAAAACGGATGATCAGGACGGTTGACCGCGTCCTGCAGGAGTTGCAGAAGGCCGACTTGGCGGGCGTTCTGGCCGAAGTGCAGGCCGCCGGCCTCGAATTCAAGCTGCTTCCGGCCCCTTCCGGCCAGAACATCCTCCGCGGCCAGCTGCTGCCGCTGCGCCCTTGGGGCAAGCCCGTCGAGGCCGGGCTGCTGATTTCCACCCGCGGGGTCGGCGCCGTCGCGCTGGACACGCCGGTCGCCAGCATCGCCGGCAAGCTGCCGCAGTCCCAGCGCGCCCTGCGGCGCAAAGTGCTGGTCGGCGAATCCTACCGCGACGTATTCAAGATCACCGATCCGGCCGGCGATCCGCTGTTCTACGTGTACGAGAAGGGGGGGCTGGCCTGCGGCATCACCGTCGTCAGCCCGCTCTTGCGGACGGCGGATGGCATCGGCATCGGCAGCACCCTCGACCAGATGCGCCTGCAGTACCCCGAGGTCCGGCTTTCGCACACGGCCAAGGGCGCGCCGATCGTCCGCATCGCGGGAATCGAGGGCAGCTTCATCCTGCAGAGCGACGACAAGCCCGAGGTCATTGCGGTGCTGGTCGGCGAATCGCCCGAGTTCGAATAGGCAGAAGAATAGTGATAATGTTAGTGTTAGGAACAGCAATCAGCGAACTCAGTTAGCGAATATTTTTAGAGATCGTTCCAGTGCTCGCTACTATCACTAACACTATCACTATCACTAAGAGATCGTTTCTTTTAGAGGTTCTTTGATTACAGTTTGATGTTGCGCCAGTTGCTTATTTTACAAGGCCCAGCAGCCCGGTCGCGAAGAAGGGGACGTAGGTGATGAGCAGGACCGCCGCCAGCTGGATCATGAGGAAGGGAAACACGTCCTTGTATATCTTGCCGATCGGCTCGTTGAACGTGTAGGCGGCCAGATAGAGGTTCATCCCCACCGGCGGCGTCAGGTAGCCCAATTCCATGTTGGCCAAAAAGATGATCCCCAGATGCACGGGGTGGATGCCGAACAGGTCGCCCAGGGGGATCATCAGCGGCACGACGACCATGATCGCCGAGAAGATGTCCATGAAGCAGCCGGTGACCAGCAGCGCCAGGTTGAGCAGCAGCAGGAACACGTACTTGGAATGGATGGCACCCTGAACCCAGGCGGTGAGCTGCATGGGGATCTCGGCGTCGACGATATAATAGGAGAGGCCCTTGGCCAGGGCCAGGATGGCCAGCACGCCGCCGATGATGGGCATGCACTTGAGCATGACGTTCGCCAGGTCGCGGGGCTTGATGTCGCGGTGGATCAAGACCTCGACCACCAGCGTGTAGATGACGGCTACGGCGCCGCTCTCCACCAGGGTGGTGATGCCGCCGAAATACCCCCAGACGATAATGACCGGCAGCAGGATCTCCCAGAAGGCGCTGCCGGCCGACGCCAGCGCCGCATGCGGGGCGAAGCGCTCGCGGGGGACTTTCCGCTTCTTGGCGTACAGGATGCCGAGCAGGGCCATGGCCAGCACCATGACGATCCCGGGCACGATGCCGCCCACGAACATGTCCTTGATGCTGACCTGCGCCGTCACGCCGTAGATGATGACCGGCAAGCTGGGCGGGAAAAGCAGGCCGATGCTGCCCACGGCGGTCAGCAGCCCGGAGCTGAATTTTTTCCCGTATCCGCCGCGGACCAGGACGTAGGAGAGGAGGCCGCCCACGGCCAGGATCGTGACCCCGGAGGCGCCGGTGAAGGTGGTGAAAAAAGTGCAGACCAGGATGGCCACCAGGGCCAGTCCGCCCGGGAACCAGGAGAAGAACGCCTGGAAGAGGCGGACGATGCGCTCGCCGGCCTTGCTCTCGGAGAGGAGAAAGCCGGTGAAGGTGAAAAGGGGTATGGCCGGAAGCGAGTGGCTGGTCAGCAGGGAATAGGCCTCGTTGGCGATCACCTCCAGCGGCTGGGCGGCGTGGGCGAACAGCATGAAGCCGATGCCGCCCAGGACGATGAAGATCGGCAGGCCGGTGACCGCGCCGAACAGCAGCAGCAGGATGATCGGCGTGGAGAGGTGGGCGCCGATCCAGGCGAAGGCCGGCAGCAGGGGCCGGAGCAGCCCCTCGGCCGCCGGCGCCAGGACGGCCGCGCTGTTGGCCGCCGGCTCCAGGGCCAGGAGCGTGCCGAACAAAAAACCGCTGGCGGCGATGGCCTTGCCCCAGGCGCGCGGGGCCTGGCGGGCGAAGCGGTAGGCCACCACGCCGTAGCCCAGGGGCATGACGGCGGCGATCCAGCGCTTGGGAATGAGCCAGAGCACATCGCCCGGGTCGAAGGCGTTGAGGGTGAACGAGAGGGCCGACCAGGCAAAGGCGGCGGCGAAGGCCGTGCTGACGAGGGCGTTCAGGACCTGCACCCGCGACAGCAGGGAAGGCTTCATCTTCAAGTTCAGCGTCAGGGAGAGGTGGCGGTTTTCCCGGCTGGTGATGGCCGCGCCGATGAAAGCCAGCACCAGGACCAGCTGGTGGGTGAACTCGGTCGAATTGCGCACCCCGGTGTGGAAAAACTTTCGGGCGATCACCTCCAGGTTGGGGAACAGCGCTAGCAGGAATATGGCGAGAAAGGCCAGGAGCGATTCCAGCCAGCGCGCATTTTTGCGGAACCCGGCCAGGCTCATTTTTTCTGCCTGTATTCTTGGAGCAGGGCCAGCAGCCTGTCATAGATCTCGCGGCTGAAGACCTTGCCCACCAGTTCGTCCATCCCCTGCTCGGCGGTCTCCTTCCACAGGGCCAGGCTGTCGGCCGGGGGTTCATGGATGACAAGGCCGTTCTTCTTCATCGATTCCAAGGCCTTCCGCTCCAGGGCATCGGTTTCGCCGCCCAGCTTGCGGGAGACGCGCTGCACCACGGCCTGCATGGCCGGCTTGTGGACGTCGGGGATCCGCTTCCAGATGCGGTCCACGATCACCAGCCCGCCGACCAGCGGGGCGATTTTCAGCGAGTTCATGTGGCGAGCCAGGCCGAAGTACTGCCCAGAGCCGGCTACCAATGGCGGCAGGTAGAAGGCGTCGACCATGCCGCTCTGCAGCGCCATCATCAGGTCCTTCAGCTCGTTGGGCACGATGTGGTACCCCGATTTTTTCCAGGCCTGCTCCATCTCCGGCTCGCCGGTGCTGATGGCCAGCTTCTGGGGCTTCAGGTCGCGGGGATAGAGGACCGGAGCCTTGGAGAAAAAATTCACCCAGCCGCTCATGGTCCAGATGACCACCTTGAATCCTTTCTCCTCGATCTGCTTCTCGAAGACCGGGGTGAGCCGCTCCATGACGTAGGCCATCTCCTGCTCCGAGTGGAACAGGAACGGGGTGCTGAGGACAAAGGCGTCGGGATTGACCTTGGTCAGGCCGATGTTGGTCAGGACGGCGCCGCCCAGAGTCCCGACCTTCATCTTGCGGATCGTGTCCTCCTCGCCGCCGGCGATGCCGCCGGGGTAGATCTTCAGCTTTACCTGGCCCTGTGTGATCTTCTCCCATTCGCGGGCGATCTCCTTGAGGGCGTCGTCCCATGGCGAGCGGTCGGGGGCCATGCTGCCGATCTTGATCACCTGCGCCGGCAGCGCGAGCGCCGCCAGCAGCAGGAATGAGGCCCAAGCGCATTTTTTCATGTTCATTTCTCCTCGCTATCCCCCTCGGCATCCTCGGCCTCGACGAAGAAGTCACTGGCGTGCTCAAGAAGCCACCGTGCCTTGCGCCGGTTCAGCGCTCCGACGAGCCGGGTTTCCGGGACCGCGTCGGGGTCGATGGCCAGCGCCTTGCCCAGCAGCTCGCGGAACTCGGCCAGGTTCTGCTCTTTGACGGTCACTGCCGTGGCCAGGGAGATGTAGGGGGTGGCCGAACGTCCGCCCGACGCCGCCAGCGCCTTGGCGAAGTGCTCGCGCGCCTTTTTCAGGCTGCCGCCCATGTACTCCGGCAGCGAGCCGTAATAGAGGATGTAGAACTCGTGCAGCGCGCCGGCCGCATAGTCGGGATCGAGCTCGTAGGCCCGCTCGATCAGGGCGGCGGCCGCCGGCAGGGTCATCCCCAGGTCCATGTCGAAGGGATCGATGGCGTAGCCGCCAAGCCAGCCAGCCCCCGCCCAGTAGAGGAGCGGGGCGTCGCGGCGCCGGGCGGCGGCCAGGGCAGCGGCGTAGTCCTTGCGCTCCAGCCTGGAGCGGAAGCCGGGATACTTCATCTCCAGCAGGTCGAGGATGATGTCGCGGCCGCGCAGGTAGAGGTTTTTGGCCCTCTGGTAAGTGAATTCCTGGGCCAGGTATTCCGCCTCGGGAAGCATCGAGGCCGGGGTCTGCAGAAAGGCATTGGCGTACATGACGTACAGGCTGCCGGTCGTCAGCCGCAGTCCCTGGTGGCGGGGGTTGGCCGCCAGCAGCGATTCGTACATCTTGATGGCGAAGGGCAGGGCGTCGCCGACGAGCTCGGGGTCGTTGTCGCCGGTGAACACGGTGCCCTGGGAGCTGCCGGTCAGGGCATTGGCCACGCCGTTCAGCGCCAGCCTGCGCAACGAACAGGCCGGGGACAGGACCAGGGCTGAGAGCAAAAAGAGGCCGGCGGGGAAAGCTGTTTTTTTCATCGGCTGCATCTCCGGGATCGCGGGATAATTATACACCGTTTTTGCGAACATGGCCATTGAATCGAATTCAAATTGTGGAATGCTTGGCTGCCATAAAAAACATTCATCGCGCTGGCCAACACTAGCCTTGGGGATGCTCCTGCCCGTTTCGGATCCCGGCCGGTTGACGGCTCGAGCGCGACCGGCTACAATGGCCAAGGACGAAGCATGACGAAACAAGAGAATCTGCGGCAACAAGTCGAGGAGCTGAAGCGGCGGCGCGGGGCCGTCCTCCTGGCCCACAACTACCAGGTGGCGGAGGTGCAGCTGGCCGCCGATTTTCTCGGCGACTCCCTCGATCTCAGCCGCCGGGCCGCCTCCCTCAGCCAGGGCGTGATCGTCTTCGCCGGGGTCAAGTTCATGGCCGAGACGGCCAAGATCCTGGCCCCGGAAAAGCGCGTCCTGCTGCCGCGCCTTGACGCCGGCTGTCCCATGGCCGACATGATCACCGTCGAGGAACTGCGCCGGCTGAAGGCCGGGCATCCCAAGGCGGCGGTCGTCGCCTACGTGAACTCCTCGGCCGAGATCAAGGCCGAAAGCGACGCCTGCTGCACCTCGGCCAACGCCGCCCAGGTGGTGCGCGGCATTCCCGCCGCCGAGATCATCTTCGTGCCCGACCGCAACCTGGGAGGCTACGTGCAGCGCCTGGTCCCGGAGAAGACGCTGCACCTTTTCGAAGGCTATTGCTACGTCCACGACCGCATCAAGCCCCAGGAGATCGAGGCCATGCGTGCCCGCCATCCGCGGGCCGTGGTCCTGGTCCATCCCGAGGCGCGGGCCGAGGTCGCCGCCCTTGCCGACGAAGTCCTCTCCACCGGCGGCATGCTGCGCTACGCCGCGGCGGCGCAGGCGCAGGAGTTTATCGTGGCCACCGAACAGGGGCTGCTCGAGCGGCTGGCGCGCGAGAACCCGGGCAAGCGCTTCATCCCCGCCGGCGCCGAGAAAGTCTGCAGCAACATGAAGCGCACGGCCCTGCGCGACGTGCGCGACGCCCTGCTCCTGGACCGCTACGAGATCGAGATCGACCCCGCCGTGGCCGGCCCCGCCGGCCGCGCCCTGCGGGCGATGCTGCAGTACGGATAAGGAGACGACATGGAACTGAAGGAAAAGGTAGCCGCCGTCATCGAGCAGGTGCGGCCGGCGCTGCAGGGAGACGGAGGCGACATCGAGCTGGTCGACGTGCTGGCCGACGAAAAAGCGGTGCTGGTCCGGCTCAAGGGCCACTGCTTCGGCTGCCCCATGAGCATGTACACCATCAAGGGCTACGTCGAGCAGGTGATGAAAAAGGAGATCCCCGAGATCTCCGAGGTGCGCCTGGTCAAGTAAATGCCCCCTTTGCCGCCCTCCGGCCGTTCCCGCTTCCTCCGCTGGCTGCTGCTGCTGCCGCTGCTGGCCGGCGCCGCCTCGGCAAAACCGGAGCTGCGCCTGGCCTGCTATGATTTCCCCGCCTCGTTCAACCCGGTCTATGCCACCGGCGAGACGGCCCAGGCGGTGGCCAACAAGGGGTACCAGTCCCTGTTCCGCTTCGACGGCCGAGGACGGCCCGTTCCCGAGCTGGCCGCCTCCCATTCACTGAGCGAAGACGGCACCGTGATCCGGCTGGCGCTCAGGCCGGGGGCGCGCTTCGCCGACGGCGCGCCTCTCGCCAGCCGCGACGTGGCGGCGACCATCGGCCTGCTGCGCGACTCGCGCTTCCAGTATCCCTATGCCTCCGACCTTGATTTCCTGGCCGCGGCCGAGGCAGTGGGGCCGCTGGAACTCCGCCTGCGCCTGCGCGAGCGGTACGCCCCCTGGAAAAGCTACCTGACATTCAAGATCCTGAGCGCCGGCCAGATTGGCGGCGCCGACCCGGAGACGTTCCGCGGCAGCGTGCCGCTGGGCAGCGGTCCCTACCGCCTGGCCGCGATCGACTCTCCCTGGGGCTTCGAGCTGGAGGCGAACCCCCACTGGCCGGGCGAACTGCCCTTCTCCCGGATCCGCTACGCCGTTCTCGGCGAGCCGCGCCAGGCGCCGCTCAAGCTGCTGAACCGGGAACTGGACGCGGCCGAAATCCACGGCGACGACGCCGCCGCCTACCCGCGGCTGAAATCCTGGCGCCGCGCCTTCCGCCTGCTGCCATTCAAGAAATTCGGCTACTCCTACCTGGCCTTCAACCTGCGCCAGCCCGGCCTCGACCTGAACCTGCGCCGCCGCTTTCACAACCGGCTGCACGCCACGTCCTTTCTCGCCGAGTTCCTGCAGGGGCGCGGTGACCGCGTGTATTCGCCCTTCCTGCTGTTCGGCGCGGAGAAGAAGCCGCGCCGCCTGCCGGTGACGGCGCCGGCCGCGCGCCGCCGTTTGCGCATCCTGACCAACAGCGAGTCCAGCGTGCGCCGGGAGCTCGTTCTCTTCCTGTGCCAGGAAATGAAGGCTGAGGGGGTCGACCTGAAGCCGGAGTTCCTCGAGTACCAGATTTTCCTGCAGCGCCTGAAGCGGGGGGAGTTCGACCTGGCCGTCTCGTCGTTCCTCCTCGACCTCGACTGGAACCTGAGGGACGTCCTCTCCTCGGGCGGCTATTTCAATTATGCCGGCTACTCCTGCCGGGAGATGGACGACGCGCTGGAAGCCGGGCTGCGGCAAATGGACGACAAGAAGCGGCGGACGGCGTACGAACGCGCCCACGAATTGTGGCGCCGCGACCTGCCGTTCATCCCCCTCTACAACTTGGACTGCTACATGGGAGTGAGGCGGACGCTCACGCCGCCCCGGGAGCGCGTTGAGCTGATCGGCTCGTGCGGCGATTTCCTCTACCAACTTCAGGGCTGGTAGGCGGGCCGCGGCGACGGGCCGGCGCACGCGCCAGCAACGCCAGGGCCAGGAGCAGGCAGGCGTAGGGGAAGCGGTATCCCCAGCGGCTGAAGATCGTCAACCGCGACAGATACTGGAACTCGGCCAGGAATGCGTCGGCGCGGCCCATGGGCGAGCGGCGCACGATGCGGCCGGCCGGATCGACGAGCGCCGAGATGCCGTTGGAGGTCGAGCGCAGCAGCCAGCGCCGGTTCTCGACGCTGCGGCAGGCGGCCATGGCCAGGTGCTGGCGCGGCGCCGAGGTGTTTCCGAACCAGGAGTCGTTGGAAAGGGTCACGATCGCCTGGCCGCCGCCGGCGACCAGGCTGCGGACCAGCCCGGGGAAGATGACCTCGTAGCAGACGGGCGTCGCCAGCTTGCGCCCGGCCAGCTCCAGGTTGTGCAGGCGGGCTCCCGGGGAAAAATCGCCGATCTCGTCGGTGATCTTGCGCACGAAAAACAGCAGGCGGCGAAAGGGCACGAATTCGCCGAAAGGGGTGAGGTGCACCTTGTCGTAGGCGGCAATGCCGCCTTGCGCGAACAGCAGCACCGAGTTGAACGTCCCGGCCGAGCCGCGCGGATCGGTGAATCCGGCCAGCAGCGGGGCATGGGCGCGGCTGAAGGCCAGAAACTGCTCCTTGTAGTACGGGGCCTGGCGCGGGTAGATGGGTACGGTGAACTCGGGCCAGACCACGAACTCGGCACCGCGGCCGGCCAGTCCGGCCGAGACGCGAAACAGCCGGTCCAGGGTTTCCTGCACCCGCGCAAAGTCAAAAGCCTGGTCGTGATTGCTGTTGGGCTGGACGATGCCGGCGCGGTGGCGCGGCGCGGCGGCGGCGCGGGCTTCGTGGGCGCGCAGCAGGCCCAGGCCGCCGGCATGGACGACGGCCAGGAACGCCGCCAGCGCCGCGGCCGTCCTCTTGTCCCGGCGCTTGAGGAACACGTAGAGGAGGACGTTGGCGGCGACCAACAGGAAGGAGAGGAGGTGGATGCCGCCCAGCTCGGCCCACTGCAGAAAGGGAATGTTTCGGTACTGGGTGTAGCCGGCCAGGCACCAGGGAAAACCGCCGAGGACCTTTTCCACCGCCAGGTCCTTGGCCACCCACGCCGCCGGGATGCAGAAAATGGCCGCGATGCCGCCGCGGCCGAGGGCCCGGGCGATCAGCATGCCGGCCAGTCCGGTAAACAAGGACAGGAATGCGGCAAGGCAAGCCAGCCCCACCACGCCCAGGGGCCAGGGGGTGCCGCCGTAGCGGACCATCACGCGCGGAATCCAGTACAGGAGGATCAGGTGAGCCACCAACGCAAAGAGGAAGAAGCGGGCGAAGGCCGCCGCCGGCCTGCGCTTCTCCGCATCCAGCAGCAGCGGCACCAGGAACAGGAATCCCAGCGGCGCCAGCTGCGGGCTGGGAAAAGCCAGGCCATAGGCCAGGGCGGCGGCCAGCCACAGGGGAAAGCGCGGCGGCGACTTCACCGCGATTTCTTGACGGTGAATTTCGCCTTTTCCCGGTTTTCCAGCGCCGCTTTTTCCTTCTGGGCTTCTTCCAAGGCAGCGAAGCTCCCCACCTGGACGGTGTGCAGCTTTTTCTGGTTGTCGGTGACGATCGCGGTCGGATAGCCCAGGCCGGTGAAGCGCAGGCTGCACTTTTGGGCATTGGCGAAGTCGGCGAAGGCGCCTACCTGGATGGTGTAGTTCGCCTCGGCGGCCGGTTTCGCCGCCGGCGGCGGACTGCTTTCCTTGGCCGGCGTACCGGCCGGCGCCGCCGCGCCCTGGGCCGGCTGCTCCTCATGCAGCTTCATCTCGGCCGTGATCGAGCGCCCGGCGGCCGCCGCCTTCGGGGCCGGCGGCGGCGTCTCGTCGACCACCTCCAGCTCGCCGACGCCCTCCTCTTCACCCTGCTGGTTGGCCAGCAGCGTGCGCGGATCGGAGCGGCGCTGCCCGGACTGGTAGCCCATGTAGAACAAAAAAACGCCGATGGCGATGACCGCCACCAGGAAGATGACGATGTGCAGGAAGGTGATCTTGAATTCGAAATAGGTTTTTTCCATTTACTTCTTTTCGTACAGCCCTTTCAGCAGGTCGATGGGCATTGGAAAGACGATGGTGGTGGCGTTGGCCGAGCCGATTTCCACCAGCGTCTGCAGATAGCGCAGCTGCAGGGTGGCCTGGTTCTGCGACAGGGTGTTGGCCGCCTCGAGCAGCTTGGCCGACGCCTGGTTCTCGCCTTCGGCGTGGATGACCTTGGCCCGGCGCTCGCGTTCGGCCTCGGCCTGCTTGGCCATGGCCCGCTGCATCTCCTGCGGCAGGTCGACGTGCTTGATCTCGACCATGGAGACCTTGATGCCCCAGGGATCGGTGTGCTCGTCGATGATCGACTGCAGGCGCGAGTTCAGCTTGTCCCGCTCCGAAAGCAGCTCGTCCAGCTCCACCTGGCCGAGGACCGAACGCAGCGTCGTCTGCGAGATCTGCGAGGTGGCGTAGAGGTAGTCCTGGACCTCGATGACCGCCTTTTTGGGGTCGAGGACGCGGAAGTAGACCACGGCGTTGACCTTGACCGAGACGTTGTCGCGGGAGATGATGTCCTGCGGCGGCACGTCAAGGACGATGGTGCGCAGGCTGATGCGCACGAGCTTGTCGATGGGCGAGAGGACCAGGATCAGCCCGGGCCCCTTGACCTGGCCCAGGACGCGGCCCAGGCGGAAGACCACGCCGCGTTCGTACTCCTTGAGCACCTTGATCCAGTTCAGGATAAAGAAGACGGCGACGATCGCCGCCACCAGCAACGGATTGGACAGTATCGTCATGTTACCCTCCTGACTTTTTTACTTTCAGCAGCAGGTTCTCGACCGCCACGACCTCGACGGCGCTGCCGGCGGCGATCGGCTCGTCGCTGACCGCGTTCCACCATTCGCCGTGGACGAAAACCTTGCCCCGGCTCGCGTCGATGTCGCTGCGGGCCATGCCGGTCTCGCCGAGCAGCCCCTCCAGGCCGGTGGCGGTCTTGCGCTTCATGGCCTGGAAGACTTTCCAGGTCAGGAACAGCAGGATGCAGCCGAAGCAGACGGCAAAGGTCAGGATGATGGGCATGGCCGGCCTCATTTCCGGGATGGGCGACTTGATCAGCATGATCGATCCCAGGACGAACGAAACGATCCCCCCGACGCCCAGCAGGCCGAATCCCTGCACCTTGATCTCGGCGACGAAAAAGCCGATCGACAGGAGGATGAGGAAAAGCCCGACGTAGTTGATGGGCAGGATCTGGAACGCCAGGAAGGCCAGCAGCAGGGAGACGCCGCCCAGGATGCCGGGAAGGGCCACTCCCGGGTGGCTGAACTCAAGGTACAGGCCGAGCAGGCCGAAGATGAGCAGGAAGTAGGCCAGGTTGGGATTGGTGATCGTGCGCAGGAACTTCTGCCGGTCGCTCATCGTCACGGCCACGCGGGGCTGGCCGCGCAGGTCCAGCGTCGTTTCGCCGCCGCCGGCCAGGGCGACGGTCCGGCCGTGCAGGCGCTCGATCAGTTCGTCCATGTCGCCGGCCAGCAGGTCGATCAGCCCGCCCTTCAGGCACTCCTCCGCCGTGTAGGAGCTGCTCTCGCGCACCGCCTTCTCGGCCATCGCCTCGTTGCGGCCGTGGTTGCGGGCCAGGGTCTTGATGTAGGAGGCGGCGTCATTGGTCACCTTCTCGCGCATCGTCTTCTCGATGTCGCTGCCGGTGACCGACACCGGGTGGGCGGCGCCGGTGTTGGTCCCAGGGGACATGGCGGCGATGTCGGCCGCCAGCAGGATGAAGAAGCCGGCCGAGGCGGCGCGGGCCCCCTGGGGGGAGACGTGGACGGCCACCGGTACGCGCGAATTCAGCATGGCCTTGATGATGGCGCGCATTGAGGTGTCGAATCCCCCCGGCGTGTCAATGGCGATGACCACCAACCGGGCGTCGCCCTTGCGCCCGATCTCGGCCAGCGAGGTCACGGCGTACTCCTCCAGCAGCGGGTCCACCGGCCCGTCGCAGCGCAGGGTGTAGATCTCGCCGCCCAGCCAGATAGGGAAGGCCAGCAGCAGCAGGGCCAGGGCTTTTTTCATGATGCAAAAATTATAGGAGAAGAGGAGCGAAAAATCAACCCGCCGCGGCGGCTCCGCCTCAGAGGTGGATCGCGAAGCCGGCGACCTCGCCTAGCGCCTCCCAGACGCTTTCGCCCAGCGTGGGATGGACGAGGACCAGTTCGCGGAATTCTCCGGCCTGCAGCCGCCGCTGCACGGCGTAGGTCAGCAGCGGCAGGCGGTCGCCGGCCTCGGCGCCGACGATGTGGGCGCCGAGGATGGTGTTGTCCTCGGCGGTGACCACCTTGACCAGCCCCGCCTTCTCGTCGATGGCGTTGGCCCGCGAGCCGGCGGCGTAGGGGAAGCGGCCGACGCGCACCCGCAGCCCGGCCTGCAGCGCCTGCGGCTCGCTCAAGCCCACCGTGGCCACTTCGGGGAAGGTGAAGATGGCGGCCGGCAGGGGATGATGGGGAACCGGCCGGCCCGCGGCGATGTGCTCGACCACGGCCATGGCCTGATGCGAGGCCTTGTGGGCCAGCAGCGGCGGACCGACGGCGTCGCCGCAGGCGAAGACCCCGGGGATGGCCGTTTCCAGGTTCGGCGAAACCGGGATGAACCCCTTGGCGTCGAGGGCGAAGCCCAGTTCGGCGGCGAACAGCCCGGCGGTGTTGGGCAGGCGGCCGACCGCCAGCAGCACCTGGGAGAATTCCTCGCGCCACTCCTTTCCGCCTTTGCGGAAGGTCAGGGCGACCTTTTCCGCCACCCCGGGGTCGGAGACGGCGGTGGCGGTGTGCAGGGTGAGCCCCTGCTTGATCAGCTCGTTTCTCAGCACCTGGGCGATCTCGGGGTCGGTGCCCGGCAGCACGGTGTCCATGATCTCGACCACGGTGACCCGCGTCCCCAGGTAGTTATAGATCAGGGCCCATTCCAGGCCGACGGCGCCGGCGCCGACGACCAGCATGGTGTCGGGGATGCGCTCCAGGCGCAGCAGATGGTCGGATCCGACCACCCGCTCGCCGTCCACCTTGAGGAAGGGCAGGTCAGCCGGGAGCGAGCCGCTGGCGGCCACGATGTGGCGGGCCGTGACCTCTTTCCGGCCGTCGATGAGAACGCGGCCGGCGCCGGCCACTTGCGCCCGCCCGCGGATGAGCTGGATGCCGTGTCCCTTGAACAGCAGCTCGATGCCGCGCGTCTGCTTGGCCACGATCCGCTCCTTGCGGCGGCTGATCTCCTCGGGCGAAACGTGGAACTTCTCCACACGCACCCCGATCTTGGCGAAATCCTGGATCTGCTTGACGGCCTTGACCGAGTGCAGGATGGCCTTGGTGGGGATGC